>NZ_JBFTSF010000754.1:0-301 GCF_056399905.1 Cupriavidus sp. 01L46 | reverse complement strand
CCTACAACCTGATTCGTCGCGAGATGGCCAGCGCCGCCCGAGAAGCGAAGCTCGCGCCGACTGACATGAGCTTCGTGCGTGCCTTCCATGTCATCCAGCACGAGATGATGTGGGCAGCTGTCACGCCAGCCTACGCGAAATTGCCCGCCTGCCTGCAGCGCCTACGCGAGCGCCTAAAGTCGCTGCCCAATGTGAAACGACCCGGTCGCTCATGCGACCGGGTCGTCAAGTCCCGCCCTTCACGCTATGCCGTTCGCTTCCTCAATAGGGACCTTAACTGGACCTTAACTGAACGGCATTA
>NZ_JBFTSF010000753.1:0-349 GCF_056399905.1 Cupriavidus sp. 01L46 | reverse complement strand
CCTCAGCGCCGCCCGCGACGTCAACCTGGAAAGCACGCAAGACACCGCCAGCCAAAGCAGCAAGAGCGGCGGCAGCAACGCCAGCATCGGCGTGGGGCTGGCACTTGGCGGACAGCAAAACGGCTTCACGCTCGAACTCGCCGCCAGCCAGAACAAGGCCAAGGGCGACGGCGACTCCGTCACCAACCACAACAGCCATGTCAGCGCCAGCGACCAGCTCACCATCACCAGCGGGCGCGACACCAACCTCAAGGGCGCACAAGTTACCGGCGACACCGTGCGGGCAGACGTGGGGCGCAACCTCAATGTGGAAAGCCGGCAAGACACCGACAACTACCACAGCCGCGAA
>NZ_JBFTSF010000752.1:0-352 GCF_056399905.1 Cupriavidus sp. 01L46 | reverse complement strand
CCACCACGGCCACCGAGGCGGTGACGGTCAATCCGCTGGCGCCGACCCTGGCGCCGGTGGCCGAGAGCGGAGTCGAGGGCGCGGCGATCGCGCTGAATCTCGGCGCCACGGTCAATGGCCTCGCCGGCGACAGCAACAGCCTGGCCTCGCTGGTGGTCAGCGCGATCCCGCTCGGTGCCACGTTGAGCGACGGCAGCCACAGCTTCACCGCCGATGCGAGTCATGGCGCGGTCGATGTCCATGGCTGGACCCTGTCGAGCCTGACCATCACGCCAACCAGCGACGCCAACTTCACACTGAGCGTGGCGGCCACCGCCACCGACGGCGAGGGCAACCTCAGCACCACCACCAC
>NZ_JBFTSF010000751.1:0-354 GCF_056399905.1 Cupriavidus sp. 01L46 | reverse complement strand
GCCGATTGCCGCGGTGCCGCGGCCATCGGCGGCCTGGTGGGGCAGAACCGGAACGGTAGCCTGACCAATGTCAAGACCAGCGGCATCGTCACGGATAATTCCGGCATCGATGTGGGCGGCCTGGCCGGCAGCAATGAGGGCGGCACCATCTTCGGTGCAGAAGCCACCGGCGCCGTGATCGGCGGCACCAACAACCGCGTGGGCGGCCTGGTCGGCAGCCACTATAGCGGCACCATCCAGAGTTCGGTGGCGCGAGGCAAGACCACGGGCGGCAGCAACAGCCACACCGGCGGTCTGGTCGGCTACAACGGCGGCGACCTGCTGGCGGTGGAAGCGAGCGGCGAAGTCTATGCC
>NZ_JBFTSF010000750.1:0-355 GCF_056399905.1 Cupriavidus sp. 01L46 | reverse complement strand
GCTCGTCCTCGTGCGGCTTGAGCACGCCGGCCGCCGCCAGCACGGCACGGCCTTCGGCGATGGGCCGCACCGTGGGCGTGCGGGGGGAGACAACGCGCAGCCAGCGCAGCAGCCGCTCGTCCGCCGCGGCGGCAWGAGCGCCCGCGCCACCGGCGATGAAGAGCACATCGAAGCCGACGAACTGGCGCGGATCGAGCCCGTCGGTCCAGACCCGTACCGACGCGGAGCAGGCGACGCTGCCCCCGTCGACGGAAAGCAGACGCACGTCGTAAGCGGATTCTTTGGCGGGATCGGACGCGGAACATTCATTAGCGGTCTGGAATAGTTCAGCCACCAAACCCGCGCCCAATAATGA
>NZ_JBFTSF010000749.1:0-358 GCF_056399905.1 Cupriavidus sp. 01L46 | reverse complement strand
CCTTCAGGCCCGCTGCGTCGCCCTGGCCCCAGATCATCCGTTCATGAAACGTCGGCGTGATCTTGCGGCGCTTGAGCACCAGGCGGCCGTCGGTGTCGAAGATGAGCTGCGTGTTGTAAAGACTGCCGTGGTCGCGCTCGTTGACGCCGAGCACCACCACCATGGCGTGCCGGCGCGCGCGCTCGGACACGGCATGGGTGACGGGGCCGGGCACCACCACCGCCTGCTCGTACAGCCGCATATGGTCGCTGCCGGATTGCACGGGCGGCCGTACGAAGGAGAAGTACGGGTAGTACGGCAGGAAGGTTTCCGGAAAGACGATCAGCTGCACGCCCTCCCGTGCGGCGCGGTCGATGGC
>NZ_JBFTSF010000748.1:0-361 GCF_056399905.1 Cupriavidus sp. 01L46 | reverse complement strand
GCATGAGGCCGGATATAAGGCTGCAACCAAATCCTCGCCGAGCATCATGAGATGATTTACCTGGCAAACCGGGGCGCGTTCATATAAGTAACCAAGAGAAAGCGATCCTTGCAGGAGGCTGGCGTGGCGTCATTGGGAATCCCAATGGTTTCGTCGTACGGCCCTGGGTGCTAATGGACTCGTGCCGTAACCGGTTCAGAGCACCACGACCCGGCCAATGCCCAGGGATTCGTGGTGGTTCCCCCGGTAGCGCCCACCACGAACTCCAAGCCGTCTGTCGCTCGCGGTGCAGGCGGCCACGAAGTTGCAAGCGTCCCGTTTCCGTCGTGGGCGCGGTGGCACCGAATCGAAAGGCCAAAGA
>NZ_JBFTSF010000747.1:0-365 GCF_056399905.1 Cupriavidus sp. 01L46 | reverse complement strand
TACATCCGAAGACATAACCAACATGTTTTACTGTGCGAGCACTTTATAACTTGTAAGCTAAAAGACCGAAGTCTTCCGCATCCGCTATCAAGYGCCCACACTTATCGGTTGTTTGTTTGTTAAAGAACTGGCCACGGTTCGCTTTGCTTACCGCGTCGCTGCGTTTGCTGCAGCAGAGAAACGAGATTATGAAGCGTGATCATCGTTTCGTCAACAGGTTTTTTTCCTTCAGCTCGCTGCGCCATGCGCGCCGCCAACCACCCCTGCCGACCCCGCAACCCTTGYCCCGTCTGCTTTGCAGCGGTGTTTCGTGTTGCGAGGGGGCGAATCATAGGGGACCCCCTCGGCCTTGGCAAGCGTTTTCT
>NZ_JBFTSF010000746.1:0-371 GCF_056399905.1 Cupriavidus sp. 01L46 | reverse complement strand
CAATTCTAACGCCATTTCCGATTATCATTTCCATTTTGTTATTTAGGGGTGATTTTTCTTCCTATTTTATGCACATATCGTTCTTATTTTATTCGATTATAATTTCGGCTGTAACGCTGTATTTCGCGAGTAAGACGTGTGGGCTTTCGTCGTCGGCGTATCTTAAGAATGTGGTTTTCCGTTGTGCGGCCGCTTTCGCGATATGTTTTACGCTAAGTGCCATTCCGATATTTTTTTCTAATACCGGATTGTTGAGGCTGTTGATTGTAATCGGGATTTCGGTAGTCTCGTTTGTAATATCGGTTTGGTTTGTCGGTTTTGGGGCTGGGGAGAGGAATAGTATCCGTCCGTTTATTTTGGCCGGAGTGAGG
>NZ_JBFTSF010000745.1:0-377 GCF_056399905.1 Cupriavidus sp. 01L46 | reverse complement strand
GGCCCGACGGAGACCGTGGTCACGCCGATGGTGTGGAAGGTGCGCGGCGATGCGCCGGAAGCGGATTTCGCGGGCACCTATGCGCCGATTGGCCGCCCGATTGGCGACCGGCGCTGCTACCTGCTCGACGCGGAACTGAACCTTGTGCCGCCGGGCGTGGCGGGCGAGCTTCATATCGGCGGCGAGGGGTTGGCGCGAGGGTATCTGAACCGTCCCGGCATGTCGGCGGAGCGCTTTATTCCCGATCCGTTTGCCGATGACGGTGCGCGGCTCTACCGCACGGGTGATCTGGCGCGCTGGCTGCCTGACGGGCAACTGGAGTACCTGGGCCGGATCGACCAGCAACTGAAGATTCGCGGCTTCCGGATCGAACCGGG
>NZ_JBFTSF010000744.1:0-380 GCF_056399905.1 Cupriavidus sp. 01L46 | reverse complement strand
CGTTATAGCACCGCGGGGGCGTGTTGCTGGCGCAGCCTGATGCCATTAACGTAACCAGCACAACCGCCGCAGCGTTAATCATTTTCATCTTTATTCCCTGAACCGTATGGATGTGAATCCATTCTATTGGCCGCCTGGTCAGGCGCTAAATAGATTAAACAGATCAATATTTCCTGATTGATCGACTTTATCGATCGTTTATACGCGCGCCGTATTCTGGCGCCATGCCCGGAGAAAACATGATTTACACAACTGGCTCTGTCGCAGTCAGCGGYAACACGCTGACCGGCACCGGCACGAMTTTCACCGCAGCAGGCTCCCTCATYCGTAACGGCTGCACGGTGCTGGCACTGACCAGCCCGGYGCAGGCTTTCCAGATC
>NZ_JBFTSF010000743.1:0-380 GCF_056399905.1 Cupriavidus sp. 01L46 | reverse complement strand
CCAGACAGGAGTCGGCCACAATTGGAGATGACGTATGGCTAGGATATGGAGTCATCATATTGACCGGCGTAAACATCGGTCGAGGAGCAATCGTAGCCGCAGGCAGTGTAGTAACGAAGAACATACCCGCATACGCGATCGCCGCCGGCAACCCTGCTCGAGTCATATCCATGAGATTTTCAGATTCCGATATGATAAGAAAACATGAAGAATCCGTAGCCAACGGGCACTTCAAGTCCTCGGAAAGAGGATACGATAAATTTACGATAATCCCATATCAAGGAACGGAAAATTGAAGAAGGTAGTGATCCTACAACACCGCCTAGTTCACTATAGAATGCGGCTGTTCGATCTTCTTCGCACGGATCTCGAGCGGAAAG
>NZ_JBFTSF010000742.1:0-393 GCF_056399905.1 Cupriavidus sp. 01L46 | reverse complement strand
GACCAGTGGCATGCAGGCCGGCGACCTGATCATCGTAGCGGGACGCCCCTCCATGGGTAAGACCGCTTTCTCGCTGAATATCGGCGAGCACGTGGCGGTGGAGCAGGGCCTGCCGGTGGCTGTGTTCTCGATGGAAATGGCAGGCACGCAGCTGGCCATGCGTATGCTGGGCTCGGTCGGCCGGCTTGACCAGCACCGCCTGCGTACCGGCCGCCTGCTCGACGAAGACTGGCCGCGGCTCACGCACGCCATCCAGCGCATGAACGATGCGCAATTGTTCATCGACGAAACACCGGCGTTGAGTTCGATGGAGCTGCGCGCCCGTTCGCGCCGGCTGGCGCGCCAGTGCGGCCAGCTCGGACTGATCGTCATCGACTACCTGCAGCTGATGTC
>NZ_JBFTSF010000741.1:0-396 GCF_056399905.1 Cupriavidus sp. 01L46 | reverse complement strand
CCCTACCGCTCCTCGGACCTGACGGACTTGCTGACAGACCTGCTGGCAGCCGCCGTTGCGATCGCGCTGCTATCCCTGGCCGGCCGGCTCGGGCTGGCAAGCGCCATCCCAAGCAAACACTAAATTCTCAATATCTCAAACCGCAGTCATGAAAATCACAATCATCGGTAGCGGCTATGTGGGCCTGGTCACCGGGACCTGCCTGGCCGAACTCGGTAACGACGTACTCTGCCTGGACCTGGACGTTGCAAAGATCAGCATGCTCAACGCCGGCGAAGTGCCTATCTATGAGCCCGGGCTAAAAGAGCTGATCCAGCGCAACCACGCCGCCGGCCGCCTCCAGTTCAGCAGCGACATTGAAGCCAGCGTTCAGTTTGGCGACATCCAGTTCATCGC
>NZ_JBFTSF010000740.1:0-402 GCF_056399905.1 Cupriavidus sp. 01L46 | reverse complement strand
CATCGGGGCCGAGCCGGTGCCGGTGCAGATCATCATCACGCTGGCTTCGCGGTGGTTGGGCATCAGAAAGGTGGTGCCGAACGGGCCGACCACGCGCACTTCGTCGCCGCGCGCGAGGTCGCACAGGAAGTTGGATGCCACGCCGCGCACCGGTTGCCCTTCATGATCCTGCTCGACGCGCTTCACGGTAAGCGCGAGGTTGTTGTAGCCCGGCCGCTCGCCGTCGCGCGGGCTGGCGATCGAGTACATGCGGATGTAGTGCGGCTTGCCGTTGGCGTCGGTGCCGGGCGGCACGATGCCGATGGCCTGGCCTTCCAGCACCGGGAAAAAGTGCTGCCCGAAATCCAGCACGATGTGATGCACATCGCTCGATGCGTCGTCGGCGGTGAGACGGTAGTTGCC
>NZ_JBFTSF010000739.1:0-403 GCF_056399905.1 Cupriavidus sp. 01L46 | reverse complement strand
CACCATGCACGATGAACGGGGTGAAATGGTCTGGCACGATCGCCTCCTGCGAGCGTCGGCGGGTTGAAGAGGCCACGGCGGGCACCGGCCCCCGTCAGCCGCATCGCCGGCGCCATCGGTGCCGGGTCAGTCACGGCCCGGATGCAAAGGAGCCGCGCCATCAACACGCCCTGCATGCATTGTGTATCCGCTAGCGGCGCGATCCAACCTGTAAATAAAGGCCCTGCGGCAAGAAAAGGGCCGCCCTGCCCGGCACGCCGGGAGGGCGGCGGTGGCTTCAACGATAGATGTTGTTGCTGGCGTTCTGCGTCGACGTCACGTGGGACTTGATGTCGTCGGCAAAGGCCGTGTTGTTGCCGTTCATGTTGACGACGTTCTGCGTCTGCCCGATCAGTTGCTGGGC
>NZ_JBFTSF010000738.1:0-405 GCF_056399905.1 Cupriavidus sp. 01L46 | reverse complement strand
CAATAATTGAATTCACTGTTCCCCTCGGCCAGTCTATAGAATAAAAGCACGACGAACTAATTTCGCCGGATTTCCAGCCCAAATCTCATTCGCTGGAATATTTTTCGTTACAACAGAGCAGGCACCGATTACGGCGTTTTCACCAATCGTTACACCTTTTAGAATGGTTGAATGAGCCCCAATGAAAACGTTATCTCCAATTATTACCGGGTACTTCTTTGCGGCTACCCGGTCTTTCTGAGAATCTAACCGGTCAATAGCGCTTAGTGAATGGAAATCCGTATCATAAATACAAACCCCACCACCGAGCTTAACGTTGTCGCCAATTACAATCTCGCAACGCGCTATTAAGGCTGCGGAACTCATTCCCACGTTTCGCCCGATTCTGATGACAGCTTCCTTATC
>NZ_JBFTSF010000737.1:0-409 GCF_056399905.1 Cupriavidus sp. 01L46 | reverse complement strand
CGCCGGTACGGCAGGGCATCAAATGGCCGGGCAGCCACCGCCAGAGACAAAACCACGAAACCACCAAGTCAGGCAGGATCGTGGCGCTCCGCACCGCGAACGGCAGATGCCCGAACGCTCACCGCGCAAAGCGATGAGGGGCACCACCACGTGACCATTGGGTCATGCAGTAGCGATGTCCTTCGGGCCGGTTGGACATGCCAGCCAACACTCCGCGCCGTACGACGCAACCACTGCCACACATAAGCCTGATTGCTCTGCTCCCGGCAGGGCGGCTTTCTTTTCGTTAGTTTTCTTTGCCGGTCAAAGAAAAGTGACCGGCAGCCCCCGCAGGGGGATGTCGTATGGCTTTTGGGTCCAAAAACCATCGCCGCCCAAAGAAACAGCAACCAACCCCGCAGGGCAACAT
>NZ_JBFTSF010000736.1:0-414 GCF_056399905.1 Cupriavidus sp. 01L46 | reverse complement strand
ACGTTAGTCGCCTTGCGGCACTCGGTTGGCAGGCGCGAACGGCACTGCGCGATGGCATTAAGCTCGCGTATGACGTAGCACCGTTCCGGCAATAGTCGAGATCATTGATATTCACGAAAACGAGTTCCCATGACACAAGAAAAAGTCGCTCTTATCACCGGGATTACTGGGCAAGATGGCTCGTACCTCGCCGAATTCCTTCTGGAGAAAGGCTATACCGTCCATGGTATTAAGCGGCGAGCTTCCCGCTTCAATACCGAGCGGATCGACCATATCTACGAAGATCCGCATGTCGAAAATACTCGATTCAAACTACACTACGGTGACTTAAGTGACACCAGCAACCTGGTTCGCATCATTCAGCAGACTCAGCCCGACGAAATCTACAATCTAGGCGCACAGAGTCATGTGGCT
>NZ_JBFTSF010000735.1:0-416 GCF_056399905.1 Cupriavidus sp. 01L46 | reverse complement strand
CAGATCGCCATGGTGGGCCAGCGCCATGCCGACCTCGAGCCGGACAGTTTTGTCACCGGCGAGGTGAGCTTCGAGGACCAGGGCCGCAGCCGCGTCATGCTCAAGAACCGTGGGCTGATGCACGTCTACGCCGACAAGGATAGCGGGCGCTTTCTCGGTGCGGAATGGACCGGCCCGCGCGCCGAGAATATCGCGCACTTGCTGGCCTGGGCTTACCAGCAAGCGCTCACCATCGAGCAGATGCTGGCCATGCCGTACTACCACCCGGTGGTGGAAGAGGGCCTGCGCACCGCGCTGCGCGATGCGGCCGCGAAGCTGGCCGGCTGAGCTCGCCAGCGCCCCACGCTGAGCTGGCTGTCCATGCGGCAGCCAGCGGGTTGGTTCCGACAGAATACTTTGCAATCCCGTCCTGGACC
>NZ_JBFTSF010000734.1:0-417 GCF_056399905.1 Cupriavidus sp. 01L46 | reverse complement strand
GCCATGGACATCGACCGCAGTGTGGCTCGCATCGGCCGTGAAGCTGTGGCTGCCGTCGCTCACAGTGGCACCGGCCGGGATCGCCCCGACCACCAGCGAGGCCAGGCCATTGCTGTCGCCAGCCAGGCCGTTGACCGTSGCGCCGAGGTTCAGCGCGATGGCCGCGCCCTCGACCCCRCTCTCTGCCACCGGCGCCAGGGCTGGCGCCAGCGGGTTGACCGTCACCACCTCGGTGGCCGTGGTGGTGGTGCTGAGGTTGCCCTCGCCGTCGGTGGCGGTGGCCGCCACGCTCAGCGTGAAGTTCGCGTCGCTGGTCGGCGTGATCGTCAGTGAGCCTAGCGTCCAGCCATGGACATCGACCGCGCTGTGGCTCGCATCGGCGGTGAAGCTGTGACCGCCTGAAGCTGTGACCGCCCG
>NZ_JBFTSF010000733.1:0-418 GCF_056399905.1 Cupriavidus sp. 01L46 | reverse complement strand
CGACATGACAGACGAGTAATGCACCGATCCATCATCGCCTATAGAGGGTGGGATAACGCGTTCAACGGTGGCCATACGAAGTTGCTCCGGTTTGCTTCTGCGTGGTTGTGGTTGTGGTTGTGAAGGTGCACTGCATGCCTACAGCCATTTATTCCGGATCGATGCGCAGGCGCAGCCCATCCACGAACAGACTCTTCTGCAACCCCGTCTTTCCTTCGGCATCGGTGGTGCCACGGATCACGCTGCCGTCTTCGCGAATGATGGAGAACGCGCGATGGCTGACCGGCTGGCCATCGAAGGGCCATTTGAGCGCGTATTGCTCGTCAAAGTCGGCGTGCTTCCACGTATTCATCGATTCGGCGAGCGAAGCCGGCCCCTGACGACTGAACGCGGCCGACTTGATGGTCCGGTCCCCGCG
>NZ_JBFTSF010000732.1:0-420 GCF_056399905.1 Cupriavidus sp. 01L46 | reverse complement strand
GGCATGGTCAGTGCTGCCGGCCAGTTGCGCCTTCAGCTCGACGCGGCGCGACGGGTTGGCCGTGAAGTTCTGAATGGTCTCGGCAAAGATCTTGTTGTTGCCGACCACGGTCAGCACGTTGTCCGGCGTATCGAGCGTAGTGGCAAACAAGCCGATCTCGCGCACGGTGCCGGTGACCCCGGCCGCGGTGACGAAGTCGCCCACCTTGAAGGGGCGCAGCACGATCAGGAAGGCACCGGCGGCGAAATTGGCCATCAGGCCGGACCATGCCATGCCGACGGCCACGCCCGCGGCGGCGATCAGCGCCGCGAAGCTGGTGGTCTGGATGCCG
The DNA here is from genome assembly GCF_056399905.1 of Cupriavidus sp. 01L46. Taxonomy (NCBI): domain Bacteria; kingdom Pseudomonadati; phylum Pseudomonadota; class Betaproteobacteria; order Burkholderiales; family Burkholderiaceae; genus Cupriavidus; species Cupriavidus sp. 01L46. The sequence continues at coordinate 89 of NZ_JBFTSF010000732.1, read as the reverse complement.
AAGTAGCCGAGGATGCCGATCACCAGCACCACGTTCAGCGTGACCGTGATGATCGAGCCCACGTAGCGCAGCAGCGTGGGGTCCACCTT
>NZ_JBFTSF010000731.1:0-435 GCF_056399905.1 Cupriavidus sp. 01L46 | reverse complement strand
TCCTGAGGGAGGCTGTGCTATTTACTTTAGCAGTAACGATATCTATTTTCCAAACAACGAAGGTAGCTTTCGTCATCGTATCGTGGAAAAGGACTCGTTCGAGTGGTACGGTAATCGGATTAATGGAGTCCGTAAACACATATTTGTTCGGGATATTCGTAAGCAGTGGTATTTGACTGGGATAAACTCAAGGATTAATACGCCGGATCGACTGTTGAAATTTCTGGAATTAGAAACGGCTGGATTGACTGTTGTAGCGGTTGGCAGTTCGGCGGGAGGCTATGCTGCGGTTCTGTACGGTTCCCTTTTGAGGGCGGAGAGGATATTGTCTTTTAATGGGCAAATGGAGCTGAATTCGCTTTTGGAGACGTCGAATGAATTGGTAAATCCAATTATATTTTCGCGGCAAGAAACTGATTTGAGACGGTATTATGA
>NZ_JBFTSF010000730.1:0-439 GCF_056399905.1 Cupriavidus sp. 01L46 | reverse complement strand
AGCACGTTGATGAACTGCGGCAGCTCGTCCAGGCTGGTGCGGCGCAGGATGGCGCCGATCGGGGTAATGCGGTTGTCGTCTTTGGTGGCCTGCGTGACCACGCCGTGCTCGGCGTGGGGCTTCATGCTACGGAATTTGTAGACGTGGATCACGCGACCGTCCAGGCCCAGGCGCTCTTGCTTGAAGAACACCGGGCCGGGGGAACTGCGCTTGATCAGCACGGCAATGACCAGGAACAGCGGGGAGAGGGCGGCGAGTACCAGGGCGGAAAAGCTGCGGTCGAATGCTGACTTTACTGCGCCACGTACGCCGAGTGATGGCGGGCGGTTGAGTTCCACCGCGGGCATGCCCAGAAAATCGCCTACCTTGTGGTTGAGCAGGTCGAAGTCCAGCAGGCTGGGTATCCAAGCAGGTCGAAGTCCAGCAGGCTGGGTATCCA
>NZ_JBFTSF010000729.1:0-440 GCF_056399905.1 Cupriavidus sp. 01L46 | reverse complement strand
ACTATATAGTGAGCGGCGCGGCCGCGCCCCGGCGGCTTAGCGAGATCCGCACGACACGCGCGGATTCCGCCCGGGAGATCATTCGCTTGCTGGAGGCCTACGGCGAGCCGCATTTCAATAACAAGACGCGTCAGGTGCCGAGAGTCCCCGGCGTAACGTTCTGACTGGCTTTGTCTTGTTGTCTTATTGTCTTGTTGCTTTGCCCCCCCTGCCTGATCACGGCGCCTGGCGGCGCCGGGCATCTCCGGCCTTCGGCCCGGCCATAACGCCAACCTTGAGCGCCATCGCCTAGCCCGAATGGATGACGGGCTAGGGCAAACGGTGAATTGACGGCCTGTGCGCGGGCGCTACCATCGAATTAATCTGGCTCGATCTCCTTGGCTACGGCCTGTCCAGCCAGACACAGCACGGAAAGCGCCTCTAGCTGCATGCGTATACAC
>NZ_JBFTSF010000728.1:0-441 GCF_056399905.1 Cupriavidus sp. 01L46 | reverse complement strand
GTTCCATTTCTGGATGATGCCGGCCAGCGTGCCATCGGCCTTGATCTTGGCGATGGCCTTGTTGATGCGGGCCAGCGTCTCGGTGTCGCCCTTGCGCACGACCAGGCAAACCTCGCCGACATTGACCGGCTTGTAGCTGGCGGCCAGCTTCACGCCCGGGAAGGCATTGTGGCGAATCTGGTAGGCGATGATGGGCTGGTCGCCCAGGCCAGCCTTGATGCGGCCCAGCGTCAGGTCGCGCGTCATGTCCGCCACCGAGTCGTAGCTGCGCACCTCCTTGAAGATGCCCTTCTTGTTGAGCATGTCGAGAAAGACCGTGCCCACCTGCGCCCCCACGACCTCGCCCTTGAGTTCGTCCAGCGAGGCATAGGGCTTGTTGTCGTCGCCCTTGACGATCAGGCCTTCGCCGTATGCATAGACCGGATCGCTGAAGTCCACCAC
>NZ_JBFTSF010000727.1:0-446 GCF_056399905.1 Cupriavidus sp. 01L46 | reverse complement strand
CAGCTGGACCTGTACATGCTGCGCCACCGCGTCAAGCCCGGCATTACCGGCTGGGCGCAGATCAATGGCTACCGGGGCGAGACCGATACGCTGGACAAGATGGCCAAGCGCGTTGAGCACGACATCTTCTACATCCGCAACTGGTCGTTCTGGATGGATTTACGCATCATCTTCTGGACCGCGTTCAAGGGCTGGACTGGACAGAATGCCTATTGAATCGCAGCCATGGGCGCGGCCTGCCGCGCCGATTCTTACCACCCAGGCAAGGCTATGGCTATCGGTAGCAGCAGTGTTCTACGCCGCCATGCTGCTGGTAGGCAACCTCCCCGGCAATGCGCACGCCATGTCCCGGGAGWTTGGCGACAAGCTGCTCCACTTTGCTGCCTACGGCTGCCTGGCCGGCGCGATCTATCTCTCATTCAAGCGGTACCGCGCTGTGATGACGC
>NZ_JBFTSF010000726.1:0-450 GCF_056399905.1 Cupriavidus sp. 01L46 | reverse complement strand
GCACGTGGCGGCGTATTTTTCCCAGGCGCAGTTCAGCGCGTCGATCATGTCGCCGTCGTTGATGATGGTGAGATCAGCGCGGTTCTGCGGGGACTGGCCGTGCTTGGCCGACAGGACCACCACGGTGCTGGTGCGGTCGAGGGCGCCGACCAATGTCGTCAGCTGGTTGTTGACGAAGGTCAGCGCGCTTTGCAGCACCACGCCGGGCGCGGTCCCGTTCATGGTGTAGCCGCCCAGGCCGCCGGCAACCTTGGTGGCGGTGTTGTTCGGATCCGTGTAGTAGCTGGATTTGTTGAGCTTCTGCGCGGTCGACACGGCCTGGAAGTTCATGCCGAAGATGGCGGGGGTGCCCGGCGAGCCGTTGCCGGCATGATCGTGGCCCTTGATCCAGTTGAGGACGGCTTGTACCTTGAAGCTGTCGTAGCGCTGTGTGTTGGTGTTGTCCTTGGT
>NZ_JBFTSF010000725.1:0-452 GCF_056399905.1 Cupriavidus sp. 01L46 | reverse complement strand
GATATCAGCGTGATCCACCGTCGAGACTTACTGCTACGTCGCCCTCCAGGAAATTGGGGAACAACATGCAACTGTGAAACTGAATCAAACCAATCTCGATTGACACGGGGGAGTCATATCAGCTAGGAGCCACTGGAAGCGAAGCCCGTGGTGTTTGGTGTTGTCCAGCACGACGGTGTAACGAGCGCCCGCCCTCTCCCCCRGCCCCTCTCCCACACGTGGGCTCAGGATTACCCACAAATCTGGGGGGCGAAGGTGGAAAAGCGGTTGTAAACCGCTGTAAACCTGTGTTAATTTGCTTGCCGTCATTCACCGCGATGTACGCCATTGCCTTCCACCTCCGACTCCGACGACTGGGCGATCGACGAATTTGGCGCAGCCGAATTGGGGGATGCCCGCCGCACGCAACGCTTGGTTGCGCTCGCGCGACGTCTTGCGCAAAGCCGCAAAGC
>NZ_JBFTSF010000724.1:0-458 GCF_056399905.1 Cupriavidus sp. 01L46 | reverse complement strand
GGGATGGTCATGCTGCTAGCCGGCTGCGGTGCCTGGCAGTCGGTCAAGGACACGACCGTGGCGGCGACGAGCGCAGTTTTCGTCGCGAAGGTCAAGCAGATGAACCTCGTGATCGTGAGCCGCAGCGCGCTGAATCAGGATGAGCACGGCGTGTCGTTGCCGGTCGTGCTGCGTATTTACCAGTTGAAGGACTCCAAGGCGTTTGAAACGGCCACCTACGCGCAACTGCTCGCAGGTGCTGGCGACCCGCTGAAAACGGATATCTTCGGCCTCACGGAAGTGACGCTTGGCTCCGCCGCAACGGTCAGGCTGTCCGAGCCGATGGCTGATGATGCGCAATACGTCGGTGTCGTCGCGTTTTTCCGTGAGCAGTCGAGCGCCGAATGGCAACTGGTGATTCCGAAGGCGCGATGGAAGAAGGGGCAACTGGTGATTCCGAAGGCGCGATGGAAGAAGGG
>NZ_JBFTSF010000723.1:0-459 GCF_056399905.1 Cupriavidus sp. 01L46 | reverse complement strand
GGTGCAGGGACACATCGATCGCATTGCCGGCACTGTCGCGCATCGTGCCACCATTGGCCTGCAAGGCGGTCACGGTGATGCCGTTGGCGTCATTCTGGCCAGCCGCAACGATATAGCGGAAGGTCAGCGCGGTGGTCCCGCTCCCGGACACGTAATCGGCGTAGACGGTCTGGCCACCGACATCGAGCGCCAGGCGCGGCGTGCCCCGGGTGGTATCGATCACCGTGTTCTCGGACAGGCTCACCGTGAAATCAAGCACCTTGCCAGCGTTGTAGTCGCCACCGGCCGGCGCGCTCACGCCGAGCACCACCGGGGCGGTGTGATCGACCACGTAGCGCTGGCCGGCCAGGCCGCCGGCAATGGCGTTGCCTGCCACATCGGTAATGCCGGTGCCGCTGGCCTTCAGGTCCAGGCCCAGCTGGCCGTCGCCGGTCACGTTGTTCACCACCACGCTATAGG
>NZ_JBFTSF010000722.1:0-470 GCF_056399905.1 Cupriavidus sp. 01L46 | reverse complement strand
CCACCACCACCGCGACCGAGGCGGTGACGGTCAATCCGCTGGCGCCGAGCCTGGCGCCAGTGGCCGAGAGCGGAGTCGAGGGCGCGGCCATCGCGCTGAATCTCGGCGCCACGGTCAACGGCCTGGCCGGCGACAGCAACGGCCTGGCCTCGCTGGTGGTCGGTGCGATCCCGCTGGGGGCCACGTTGAGCGACGGCATCCACAGCTTCACCGCTTCGGCCGGCCATACTGCGGTCGATGTCCATGGCTGGACGCTAGGCTCACTGACGATCACGCCGACCAATGACGCGAACTTCACGCTGAGCGTGGCGGCSACCGCCACCGACGGCGAGGGCAACCTCAGCACCACCACCACCGCCACCGAGACGGTGACGGTCAACCCGCTGGCGCCGAGCCTGGCGCCGGTGGCCGAGAGCGGGGTCGAGGGCGCGGCCATCGCGCTGAATCTCGGCGCCACGGTCAATGGCCTC
>NZ_JBFTSF010000721.1:0-472 GCF_056399905.1 Cupriavidus sp. 01L46 | reverse complement strand
GCTACAGGATGAGTTCTCGCATTTGTGCCGTATTCCAAGTCATCTTTCGATCACTTAAATACATTTCGGTTGATACAATCACAACCCGGTATCGTGTTTTACTGCAGCGTCTCATCAACGCTCACGACACCTTTACTACATCCCATATTTTTAAAGAACAGCCGACTGAGACTGGGTCTCCGGTCGTCTTGGCAAAGCCAAATGCAAGCGCTCAACGCTAAGCGCTTGCATTTGACCATGCAACGCAAGACACGCAACGCGCATCCTGGCTCCAACAATTAACAAACCGATAAGTGTGAACGCTCGACTTRAGATGCACGCTCTGAAAGGAGGTGATCCAGCCGCACCTTCCGATACGGCTACCTTGTTACGACTTCACCCCAGTCATGAACCCTGCCGTGGTAATCGCCCTCCTTGCGGTTAGGCTAACTACTTCTGGCAAAACCCACTCCCATGGTGTGACGGGCGGTGT
>NZ_JBFTSF010000720.1:0-479 GCF_056399905.1 Cupriavidus sp. 01L46 | reverse complement strand
GCTGCATGGGATGTCCATTGCGCTGGCCTTTAGCTATCCCTCCCCCAGCAACGCGGGGCTTCTTTCTGAAAATTCCTTGCATTCTTTCGGAATTTTCCCAATGACATTGAGTGCGATTTTGGGTGAAGCTAACTAGTTAGCATTCCATTCGAAAGGAGCAGCATTGTCGAAACAGATCAAGATCTGTCGCTCTTGCGGGCACGTCCCCCACATCTCACCTGGCGTGTTTATCCTCGTCCGCGACAAGCCGACGAAAGGCGAACCTGCCATGCGTCGTGCGAGTACCTTGATCCGAAGAAGCCCGAAAAGGGCGATGGCATCTCGGTCTACCTTTCCCCCTTTGACGCTGGCATCAACAGCAAAGCCTCACCCGCAACAATCGCGTGGGCGCGTGCGGGACTGTTCGATATATTCGCGGCTAACACGGATGACTTGGAGGCCCAATGGCTGATACTCGCGATGCACTCCGCAATGGAGAT
>NZ_JBFTSF010000719.1:0-488 GCF_056399905.1 Cupriavidus sp. 01L46 | reverse complement strand
GCGACCGCCAGGCTCAGCGCATCGGCGCCGGTCTCGGTGTAGGCCGCATCCTGGATGAAGGTGTAGTCGGCCCGCAGCGACGGCGTGAAGGTGGTGGTTGGCTGCAGGTTGAAGACGCGGCCGATGCCGGCGCCGACGTGCGCGTTCCAGCTGTTGTAGCTCGACGACGCACGGCTGTTCAGCCCGCCGAAGTTGATGTTGCGCTGGCCCTCGTTGCGGCCCGCGCCCAGGTCGGCCTGCACGCTGATGTCGGTGCGCGGATCCAGGCTGTAGCTGCCGTAGCTGATCAGGCGATAGCCGTCGACGCTGGCGCTTTGCGCGGCCACCGGCGAGTTGCCGTCGATGCGGCTGTGCATGTAGGAGAACGCACCGCCCACGCGCACATTGTCGGRGACCACAGTGTCGGCACCCAGCACCATGCCGTAGGTGTTGGCCTTGTAACCTGCCACGCCATCGCGGTCGCCCTGCTTGGCCCACGAGCCCATGGG
>NZ_JBFTSF010000718.1:0-488 GCF_056399905.1 Cupriavidus sp. 01L46 | reverse complement strand
GATCACCACCGTCGAGAGCGAGTCGTTCTCGGGCTTCACCTATCCGGAACTGCTCGACGTGTTCCCGGACCAGAAGACGCTGGAGCGCACCTCGATGAACTCTTGGGACGACCAGAAGGTGCGCGACGCATTGGCCGCCAATGGCCGCAAGAAGGTGATCGTCGCCGGCCTGTGGACCGAGGTCTGCAACACCACCTTCGCGCTGTGCGCCATGCTCGAAGGCAACTACGAGATCTACATGGTCGCGGACGCTTCGGGCGGCACCAGCAAGGAAGCCCACGACTACGCCATGCAACGCATGGTCCAGGCCGGCGTGGTGCCGGTGACCTGGCAGCAGGTGCTGCTCGAATGGCAACGCGACTGGGCCCACCGCGACACCTATGACGCCGTCATGAAGCTGGCGAAGGAACACTCGGGCGCCTATGGCATGGGTGTCGACTACGCGTACACGATGGTCCACAAGGCGGTGCACAAGGCTGCTCCCCGGA
>NZ_JBFTSF010000717.1:0-491 GCF_056399905.1 Cupriavidus sp. 01L46 | reverse complement strand
CCTGTATCGCCTGTGCCCATCCCAAGTGGGACGAACGCCCCCTGCTGGTCGCGGTAAGGCGCGCCGGCAGCACGCTCGATGCGCAACAACTACTAGCCTTCTATGAAGGCAAGGTGGCCAAATGGTGGATCCCGGACGATGTGGTGTTCGTGCCGGAACTGCCACTGACCGCGACCGGCAAGCTGCATAAGCTGGTGCTCAGGCAGCGTTTCAGCACCCATTACAGCGGTGCCGCCGCCTAGCCGGGCCGCTCAGGCCATGCCGCGGTAGGCCTTTGGCGTGCTGCCGGTCCAGTGCCGGAAGGCGCGGTGGAACGCGGTCGGGTTGTCAAAGCCGACGTCATAAGCGATTGCCGCGATGGCGTCGGGCGAACGCGTGAGCCGCTGGATCGCGATATCGCGCCGGACGTCGTCCTTGATCGCCTGGAACGTCGTGCCTTCGTCCGCAAGCCGGCGGCAAAGCGTGCGCACGGAATAGTGCAGGTCCTGGGC
>NZ_JBFTSF010000716.1:0-492 GCF_056399905.1 Cupriavidus sp. 01L46 | reverse complement strand
TGGTGCTGGCCCACGTCCGAGCAGACGAAGGCATCGCCGTGCGTCAGCTCCCAGATCTTCTCAACCACGTACTGCGGCTTGATGATCTCGGAGTTGCGGTCGTACTTGAGGCAGTCCACCGAACGCCATTGCTCGATCTGTTCCCACCACTTGGCCAGGGCCTCGCGCTTGGGCTTGACGTCGCTGGCCTGCAGCTGCGAGATCAGCTCCTGCAGCACATCCTTGACGTGGCCCACGATGGGAATGTCGACCTTGACCCGCTTCGAGATGGAAGACGGATCGATGTCGATATGGATGATCTTGCGCGGCTGCGAGGTGAAGTGCGCCGGGTTGCCGATCACGCGATCGTCGAAACGCGCCCCGATGGCGATCAGCACGTCGCAGTTCTGCATGGCCATGTTGGCTTCATACGTGCCGTGCATGCCGAGCATGCCGACGAACTGCTTGCTGGTGCCGGGGAACGAGCCGAGGCCCATCAGCGTGTTGGTGACC
>NZ_JBFTSF010000715.1:0-497 GCF_056399905.1 Cupriavidus sp. 01L46 | reverse complement strand
CCTCGACGCCGGTGATGAGTTTGCCCGGGCGCCGGCCTCGTGGATTGCCGGCAGGGAGAAAGCGCGACGTCAGGATTGGCCTTCGGCCGCACCCGCGCCACGCGGGTACCACAGCAGCCGGCGCAGCATCCAGGCCCCGGCCAGCCCCAATGGAACGGCTAGCGCCCACACGCCGACCGGCGCTTCCAGCGCCGTGCTTTCCGGCGCCATCGCGGCGCAGACCATGACGCCTGTGTTCAGGCCCGCATGCAGGACGATGCCGGGCCAGAGCGAACGCGTGCGGCAATAGAGCGCCGCCGCGAACAGCCCGACGGCGAACGCGATCACGAACTGGTAGATGTTCAGGTGCGCCACGCCGAAGACGAAGGCCGAATACGATGCCGGGCCAGAGCGAACGCGTGCGGCAATAGAGCGCCGCCGCGAACAGCCCGACGGCGAACGCGATCACGAACTGGTAGATGTTCAGGTGCGCCACGCCGAAGACGAAGGCCGAATAC
>NZ_JBFTSF010000714.1:0-506 GCF_056399905.1 Cupriavidus sp. 01L46 | reverse complement strand
GGGGTATTTGGTGCCCTGCCGTACCGGCGCGGGCGGCACCTTGCTATCACCCCCCTCTGGTTTCGTGGTGGGCACCGTGGCCCGGTCCGCGAGGGCCGGGCTCGCACTTCACGGTGCTCGTCCTCCGAGACAAAACCACGAAACCAGCCACATCCGAAATGGCGCAGCACTTCGCCCCGCGAACGGCAGATGTGGGAAYGGTCACCGCAAGCGAGGTCAGGGGCYGCACCACGTAACCCATGGGTCATGYRGAARCRATGTCCTTYGGGCCGGTAGRATTCGCCAGCCAACACTCCGGGCCGTACGACGCAACCACCGATATTCGAGAGCCTTATTGCTCTGCGCCCGGCAGGGTCGGCTTTCTTCTCGTTAGTCTTCTTTGCCGACGCAAAGAAGAGATGGTATGAACGCGCCCCGCCCTCCCATGGAGCGCGAGACGTCGAAGAAGTCTTGCGGGGTGGGGCAAAACTGCCCTGAGTCTTGCGGGGTGGGGCAAAACTGCCCTG
>NZ_JBFTSF010000713.1:0-508 GCF_056399905.1 Cupriavidus sp. 01L46 | reverse complement strand
TGGTTGCTCCTTGCCGTAGTGCCCGCTTACGTGGCCATCAGCTRCGGCGGCCGCGGGCGCGTGGCCACCGCGAAGGCGATCTGCGCCAGCCCGGCGGCCAGCCCAAGTGTCACTCCGATCTGCCACGCCAGGGTGTAGGAGCCTAGCGCATCGTAGACCAGTCCGCCGCCAAACGCGCCGACGAAGCTGCCGATCTGGTGGCTGAAGAACGCCACGCCGCCCAGCATGGCCTGCCAGCGCAGGCCGAAGGTCTGCGCGATCCAGCCCGCCACCAGCGGTGCCACGCCCAGCCACAGGAAGCCCATCACGGCGGCAAACACCAGCGTGCTGCCCGGCGTGGGCGCGGATGAGAAGTACCAGGCCAGCGCCAGCGAGCGCACGCTGTAGATGATGCCGAGCAGCACCAGCTTGTTGACTCGCCCGCCGGCCCAGCCAAAGAACAGGCTGCCCAGCACATTGAAGCCGCCGATCACGCCAAGCGCCTTGGCGCTGAGCATCGGGTCCATGC
>NZ_JBFTSF010000712.1:0-509 GCF_056399905.1 Cupriavidus sp. 01L46 | reverse complement strand
CGCGCGCAGGTCGTCAAGCAGCGCCAGCACYTGTGCCTGCACGGAGACATCCAGCGCGGATACCGGCTCGTCCGCCACCAGCACGTCGGGCGACAGGGCCAGCGCACGGGCCAGGCCGATGCGCTGGCGCTGGCCGCCGGAGAACTCGTGCGGATAACGGTCGAGCGCGCTGGGATCCAGCCCTACCAGTTCGAACAGCTCGGCGGCGCGAAGGCGAGCCCGCAGCGGATGTTCCCCATGGATCAGCGGGCCCTGCGCGACCAGCTCGCCCACGCGGCGGCGTGGGTTGAGCGAACCAAACGGGTCCTGGAACACCATCTGGATGCGCCGGGCGYGCTGTCGGCGCTGCCCAGCACCGGCTGCCAGCAAATCGGCGCCATCGAGCCGCAAGCTGCCGCGATCCGGGTCGAGCAGGCCCACGAGGCAACGCGCAAGCGTGCTCTTGCCGGAGCCGCTCTCGCCCACGATGCCGAGCGCGCCGCCGCGCGGCAGCGCGAGCGATACCTGGT
>NZ_JBFTSF010000711.1:0-509 GCF_056399905.1 Cupriavidus sp. 01L46 | reverse complement strand
ATACCAGCATCGAGTACTCGCGAGCCAGCACCGCCACCGACGGCGCAGTGCTGGGCGGCACCGGACGGCTGACCAACAACCGGTCGGTCTTCGGCTTGCGGGGCGAGGAGGGTCTTGGCGGTTCGCTCAAGGCAATCTGGCAAATCGAGAGCAACCTGTCGATCGATAACGGGTCCGGGCAGATTGCGGGACGAAACTCGCGCATCGGATTGAGTGGTGATTACGGTACTTTTTTCATGGGGCACTGGACCACGCCCTACACCGAAGCCACCATGGAATACGACCCCTATTACCCGACCACCGCCGGGTATATGGCGCTGATCAGCAATGGCTCGGCATCGAGCACCAACAACATCCAGGACACGCACTCCTTCGATCGCCGCGAGCAGAACATCGTGCAATACCGCAGCCCCGAATGGAAAGGCCTGCGCGCGGGCGTGGGCTGGGGCGTGCCCGAGGAAAAGCTCACCACGCCGCGCAACCCGGCGCTGTACTCGTTCGCCACCAGC
>NZ_JBFTSF010000710.1:0-516 GCF_056399905.1 Cupriavidus sp. 01L46 | reverse complement strand
ACATGTCGGTGGGCGTGCCCCTACCAGTGGCCGCGGTGATTGGCCTCGGCGCGACAGCTGCAGCCTTGACGGCGACATTATTGGTAAAGCGGGTAGCCCAATTCCAGATCACCCTGGGCCGCATCAAGGACGTGTTAGCTTTCGTCATCCTGGCTGCGACGGCCAGCACGGCAGTGAGTGCGCTGATCGGTGCGACTGCCCTCTTCGGAGGGGGCTTGGTGTCAGTCGCCGATTACGGCGCTGCCTTTCTGAAATGGTGGCTCGGTGACATGCTGGGGGTGCTCGTGGTAGCCCCGCCGCTGCTCAGCTTGCTCACGTATCCAAGCCCGATCCGCTCCGCAAAGCAGACCGTGGAAGCGTGCGGACTGACCGTTGCGATCTTCTGGGTGAGTTACGTCATCTTCGGCGCCACCGAACTTGCAGGGCACAGCTACTATCCGGCAGCCTTGGCGGTCTTTCCGTTCATTATCTGGGCGGCTCTGCGCTTCGATCACTTGGGTACCAGCCTCTCAACCT
>NZ_JBFTSF010000709.1:0-519 GCF_056399905.1 Cupriavidus sp. 01L46 | reverse complement strand
GGCCGGGCTTGTAACCGGGCCGCTGCTGACCTCGTAGCGTCGCAGGCCGGCGATCTTCTTGGCGATCGGAACATGGGTCGAGAAGTAATATGAATCGAATGCCGCCRTGTCCGCAGGCTTCTTGTATAGCACCACTAGCTTTGCCATCGTCGTTTCTCTAAACGTGAGTTAGATAGAGCCTGTGCCTGCTCAGTGTAGCTTTCTCATAGCGTGTGAACCCCATTTCTGTCAGGACACGTATCGTCCGGTGCGCTTGAGGCATAACGGTACAAAACTGTGGTTCGCAGCGGGTTCCGGCGTGGGTCGACAGGGCCATGGCTTGGGGCTCGCGGTGTGGAACGCTACAGAGTCACGCCCCCCGCCATTCCTCGATGGACAACTAGCTACAGATATTACGGCCGCTGTGCCGAGAGCACTCCGTTTGGTCTTGGGCACAAGCTGACTGACTCTTAACGAATGCGGCGCACGGCTTCGAGCATGGAATGCCCCTGACTTGTCAGGCGGGGGTAGGCATCGCCG
>NZ_JBFTSF010000708.1:0-520 GCF_056399905.1 Cupriavidus sp. 01L46 | reverse complement strand
GGCGGACGGCGCGCCGGCATTTGCCCCCCTCGCTGCGCCCATCTGGCGGGCCAACGGGCCTAACAGCGTTTAAAGGCAGCTAACAATCACAAAACCGCTGCACTAGTCCCAAAAACTGCGGAACGCGGCGGCAGCGATCACGGGGACCGTCAGCACCAGCGGAATGGCAAAGTACGGAACTTCGAGATCTACGCGCCACTTGTAGATGAGCCAGGCGATGCCGGCCCCGAGTGTAACCAGGCCAACAAGCGCCGCGAGAACATTCAGTACCTTGTCGGACGGGCGCCTGCGCGTCCGTTCTTTGGTGGAAAGCGCTTTCATCCCAGCTCCAATGCAGATTGTGACGGGCCTATGTTCTATTAAAGGCTACTCCGGCGCCCTGCGTAAAGGTAAGGGGGTAAGGGGGGGGTAAGGGCGAGTMATGGCGGGCCTCATGGGGAGAGAGCGTATTGGGAAGCGTCTTGGCGCTTTGTGGGCCGCATTGCCCGGATCATGGGCGGCTTAGGGCAAAATACCGCCT
>NZ_JBFTSF010000707.1:0-521 GCF_056399905.1 Cupriavidus sp. 01L46 | reverse complement strand
GAGCCACACTGCGGTCGATGTCCATGGCTGGACCTTATCGAGCCTGACGATCACACCGACCAGCGACGCCAACTTCACGCTGAGCGTGGCCGCGACCGCCACCGACAGCGAGGGCAACCTCAGCACCACCACCACCGCGACCGAGGCGGTGACGGTCAATCCGCTGGCGCCCACCCTGGCGCCGGTAGCGGAGAGCGGGGTCGAGGGCGCCGCCATCGCGCTGAACCTCGGCGCCACGGTCAACAGCCTGGCCGGCGACAGCAACAGCCTGGCCTCGCTGGTGGTCGGCGCGATCCCGCTGGGCGCCACGTTGAGCGATGGCAGCCACAGCTTCACCGCTTCGGCTGGCCACATCACGGTCGATGTCCATGGCTGGACATTAGGCTCACTGACGATCACGCCGACCAGCGATGCGAACTTCACGCTGAGCGTGGCGGCCACTACTGCCGACGGCGAAGGCAACCTCAGCACCACCACCACCGCCACCGAGGCGGTGACGGTCAATCGGTCAATCCGCTGGC
>NZ_JBFTSF010000706.1:0-523 GCF_056399905.1 Cupriavidus sp. 01L46 | reverse complement strand
CGCCCTCGACTCCGCTCTCGGCCACTGGCGCCAGGCTCGGCGCCAGCGGATTGACCGTCACCGYCTCGGTCGCGGTGGTGGTGGTGCTGAGGTTGCCCTCGCCGTCGGTGGCGGTGGCCGCCACGCTCAGTGTGAAGTTGGCGTCGCTGGTTGGCGTGATGGTCAGTGAGCCTAATGTCCAGCCATGGACATCGACCGCGGTGTGGCCGGCCGAAGCGGTGAAGCTGTGGCTGCCATCGCTCAACGTGGCCCCGRCCGGGATCGCGCTGACGACCAGCGAAGCCAGGCTGTTGCTGTCGCCGRCGAGGCCGTTGACCGTGGCGCCGAGATTCAGCGCGATGGCCGCGCCCTCGACTCCGCTCTCGGCCACCGGCGCCAGGCTCGGCGCCAGCGGATTGACCGTCACCGCCTCGGTGGCGGTGGTGGTGGTGCTGAGGTTGCCTTCGCCGTCGGCAGTGGTGGCCGCCACGCTCAGCGTGAAGTTCGCGTCGCTGGTTGGCGTGATGGGGTTGGCGTGATGGTC
>NZ_JBFTSF010000705.1:0-529 GCF_056399905.1 Cupriavidus sp. 01L46 | reverse complement strand
GGCGTGATGCTCGCAGTCCTGTACTGGATGAAGCCCGGCATCTACCACAAACTGGCGGCACGGCGCGGCTGGCTGGCCGCCGCCGTGGCGGGACTGCTGGCATGGCTATTGTTCTGCCAGGCCGATATCGTGATCGAGGAAAGCATCGGCTTCACCATCCAGTCCATCGGCTTCATCGCCCTGATCGTGCTGGTGCTGGAGCATTCAGGCCGCCTGCGCGACAGCGTTGCGTACCGGGCGATCGCCTGGATCGGTGTGTATTCCTATGGCATCTATCTATGGCATACGGTGGCGCGCACGCCCGGCGCCCTGATCATTCATGAGGCTCTGGCATATGGGCTGCCCCCGCCGATGGTCTGGGTGCTGGCGCTCGTCATGCAGTTCGCCATTGCGATCGCGGCGGGCTACCTGACCACCCGTGCCGTTGAATTGCCTTTCCTGCGGTTGCGCGACGCGCTCTTTCCGGCGGGCACGCGCCCGGCGTAGTGCGGAGCCGCCAAAACGCCCCTTGCGAAAGGCCAATCGCGCC
>NZ_JBFTSF010000704.1:0-532 GCF_056399905.1 Cupriavidus sp. 01L46 | reverse complement strand
AGCCTGATTGGCGTTGACCTTGATCCATCTCTGATTATCTGGATGTAACTGCCGATTTTGGCTATTGACTCTTGCGCATCGACTCTTCTATTTCGCGCTCAAGTTCTGGCGTAATCGGATCGTCCATCGATAACTCCACGAGTTCCTTACAACCAACTTTTGGAAGCATTGCGCAAAGCCGATCGAATACGTCTACTTCAATCAGCCCCCATTCCAATAAACCAGATAGATAACCATGCCAGATCAGCGTAACTATCTCAGTTGCTCCACGCCATCCAAGTTGACGTTCTATCCTTTCGCGCAACTCACTTTCCGTCGGATACCCATTAATCATAGCTGTCATTTCGGCAACCTCGGAGCGTACGTTGTTCCCTGAGAAGTAATCTTKACAACGGACCGGACTCCGGGATGTACGTTATCTCGACATAGGCTCATCTACTGCACCTATGATCTTCTTTGCCAAGCGGCCCCACCTGGACAGCTAGGGGAAAAGAACCAAAGACCCCCATCCATCTCGCCATCGGTCTTAGGA
>NZ_JBFTSF010000703.1:0-532 GCF_056399905.1 Cupriavidus sp. 01L46 | reverse complement strand
CATCTGCACTGCTCCACCAGTGCTATCGAGGTAGTCGCGCACGATGCGACTCTTGTGCTGTGCGGCGCCGTCCCAGATGATCATCAGGCGGCGCTTGAGGTGCGCGCGCAGTGCCTTGAGAAACTCCACGATCTGTGCGCTCTTGATCGCGCCGTCATAAAGGCGGAACAGGCAGTTGTGATAACTCWGACCCGCGATGGCCGAGACATGTTTCCAGTTGAAGTGGAACTGGATGACCGGAGTTTGACCTTTCGGCGCCCAGGTGCGCACGCGCGTGGGTCGTTCCGAGAGCCCAGACTCGTCAATGAAGACGATCAGCCGTTGCTCCCGCGTACACTTTTTTTGAGCACCGGCCAGGTCTTTTGCTTCCACGCCAGGACGGCGTCCTCGTCGCGTTCGATAKCGCGTCGATCTGGGCGTTGGGGTGAGAAGCCGAGCGAATCCAGAATGCGCCAGACATGGGCCTCGTTGTATGACACCCCGAAGCACACCCCGAAGCGTTGCTCGATGAGTAGACGCACCCGTTTGAGCG
>NZ_JBFTSF010000702.1:0-534 GCF_056399905.1 Cupriavidus sp. 01L46 | reverse complement strand
CCCTGGAAGCTGGCCAGCACGGCGCGCTCGTCGCAGGTGTGCAGCCATTCGGCGCGCAACGCCAGTTGCTCGTCGGTCCAGGTGGGACAGAAGCGCCGCATGGTCTCGATGTCCACGCCGTGGCGCGCCACCGCCATGGAGTCCACATACCAGGCGAGCTGCGCGGGATAGTCGCGCCGGCCAGGCCCGGACACCGGTGGATCCACCATCACCAGCCGCGCCAGCCCCGCGGGCTGGCTGCGCGCGGCACGGATGCCGATGCGCGCACCCATCGAATGGCCCAGCACGCTGTAGCTGGGCAGGTTCATCGCCTGCGCGAACGCCAGCACGTCGGCGGCCTGGGCGTCCAGGCTGTAGTCCAGCGTGTCCGACGCAGACGACAGGCCGCGTCCGCGCACATCCAGCACATAGGTATCGAACTGCTCGCCCAGGCGAGCGCCAACGAAGCCCCAGGTGATGGCCGGGCTGGTGATGCCCGGCACCACGATCACCGGATCGCGCGTTCCGCGCGCGCCGCTGTGGCCGCCATAGCGC
>NZ_JBFTSF010000701.1:0-551 GCF_056399905.1 Cupriavidus sp. 01L46 | reverse complement strand
CGGCGCTGCGCTCGGTCACCTACACCGATAGCTCGGACACGCCGAGCACCGGCAGCCGCACCATCAGCTTTACCGTCAATGACGGCACGGCYRATAGCAATACGGTCACCAAGACGGTCAGCGTTGCCGCGGTTGACGACACGCCCATTGCAACGGCCAGCGGCGGCACCACCGCGTTCACCGAGGGCAACAACGTCACCAGCACGCCGGTTGCCATCGATGGCGGCTTCACGGTCAGCGATGCGGACAACACTACGCTGGCCAGCGCTACCGTCGCCATTACCGGGAACTTCCAAGGCAGTGAGGACGTCCTGGCCTTCACCAACAACCCCGCCACCATGGGCAATATCACGGCGAGCTACAACAGCGCGACCGGGGTGATGACCTTGACCTCGTCGGGCGCGAGCGCCACGACGGCGCAGTGGCAAGCGGCGCTGCGCTCGGTCACCTACACCGATAGCTCGGACACGCCGAGCACCGGCAACCGCACCATCAGCTTCACCGTCAATGACGGCACGGCCCATCAGCTTTACCGTCAATGACGGCACGGC
>NZ_JBFTSF010000700.1:0-553 GCF_056399905.1 Cupriavidus sp. 01L46 | reverse complement strand
GCCTTCTTGGCAGCAGCCTTTACGGGAGCGGCTTTGGTTGCCGGTGCCTTCTTGGCAGCGGTCTTGGTTGCAGTCTTCGCGGTCGGATTCGCTTTGGTCGCCATATCGATAAATATGAGTTGAACAGAATGATGTCGCACGGGATGTGGCATCCGATGTCGCTCGACGCCTCGTCGATCGACTATCGGCGTGCGGCATCGACTGAATCATAGCGGAAACAACGGGACGTCAAGGGGTTTTCGTGTGTGCGAGTGTAAAAACCGGGGTTTTCCCCGGGGTTTTTTGAGGTTTTGTCTCGCGCGGGCTGCCGTTGTGTCGCGCGGACGCAGCAGTGGATGCGTCCGCGGACTCTATATACAAGGGGTAAACGCGTGATTCCGTCTTTTTTTCCACGCCGGATGCCGCGCGCGCGCCGAGGATTCCAGCCGCCTTCCTGCGCGCGCGGCACCCTCAGCCACGCAGCTCGCGCCGCAAGATCTTGCCCGTGACCGTCTTCGGCAACTCGTCGATGATCTCCACCACGCGCGGGTATTTATAAGCTGCCATGCGCTCC
>NZ_JBFTSF010000699.1:0-558 GCF_056399905.1 Cupriavidus sp. 01L46 | reverse complement strand
TTGCCGGCCTGCCACTGACCGGCACGCTGGCCGGCGCACTGGGCCCGGTGGTGGGCTTCGATTCCGCCACGCTGGCGGCAATCGGGCAGATGGGCGCGGTGTGGACGGGTGGCGGCACGCTGATCGCGTGGTCCTCCCTGATTGCGGTGGCCGGATTTGCCCGGGTGCCGGTGCTCGATGCGGTACGCGCCTTGCTGTTGCCGGTGCTGATCGGGCTGTGCGTATCCACCGTTTGCGCCATGTTCCTCTGGCGCTGAGCCTGTCGCATTGAGCCGCAGGGGCGAGGCCATCCGTGCCTCGCTTTTTTATTCCCGAAGCCGTAAATAGCCGCTTCCAAAAAGCAGTAGACAGTATACAATCTACATCAAGGTGTCGAGTGACGCGGATAACGCCACTCGGACCACGCTAAGCAGTCCCTCACAACCTTGAACTCGTTCCCCCAGGAGCTCCCGATGGCCGAACTGATGAACCGTGATGATTTCCGTGCCGCCCTTGAAAACGCCATCAAGGGCAAAAGCGCCAACAAAGCCCCCTTCAGCGTCGCCTGGGCCAGCGGCA
>NZ_JBFTSF010000698.1:0-566 GCF_056399905.1 Cupriavidus sp. 01L46 | reverse complement strand
AACTGGATCCGGCCAGGCAGGTGA
Organism: Cupriavidus sp. 01L46; assembly: GCF_056399905.1. Lineage (NCBI taxonomy): Bacteria > Pseudomonadati > Pseudomonadota > Betaproteobacteria > Burkholderiales > Burkholderiaceae > Cupriavidus > Cupriavidus sp. 01L46. The sequence goes on along the minus strand of NZ_JBFTSF010000698.1, from coordinate 542 downwards.
TTGGCGCGATCGACTCGGGTGTGCTGTTTCTCGCCCGCCTGGGGCTGCTCGATGGCCTGAGCGCGACCACCTACCCGGGCGTGTTCGAAGAGCTCGAGGCCATGGGCGTGAAGACCGAACACCGTCCGCTTGTGGTGCACGGCCAGATCGCCACGGCGGGTGGATGCCTGGCGACGCAGGACCTGGCGGGCTGGATGGTCTCGCGGCTGCTTGGCCAGGATATTGCCGACAGCATGCTGGAGATGATCGCCAAGGTCGAGTGACGAACCGGGGCCGCGGGGCTCAGCGCCGGCTCAGCGCTTGATCACGGTCGGGCTGGATGGGCTGAAGAAATACGGCGCCACGGCAAGCGCCACTACCACGGCCGCCGTGAGAAAGATCGTCGAATAGGTCTTCTCCACCGGCCAGTGCCGGGCATCGCCCATGCTGGCGATCATGCCGAATCCCCACGACGTCAGCGCCGAGCCCAGGAATACAAAGGTGTTGAGCACGCCAAGCCCGCGCCCGCGCGAAGACGGCGGCACCAGGCCGCGGCCCTGCGC
>NZ_JBFTSF010000697.1:0-566 GCF_056399905.1 Cupriavidus sp. 01L46 | reverse complement strand
ATCGGCGGCATTGTCGTCCTGATGTATTTGCCGATTTTTGAAATAGCCTCCAGCCTCCAATAGGTACGTCATGGATCCGAACGGCGCGAATATGGAAAGAGGGAGCGTTCAGTTCCGGGCCGCCCTGCGCGAGCTCGGCGAGCGCCACGGCTCCGGGATACGCGCCCTTGAGGCACTGTTCGCACAACAGCCCATGAGTGCCGACGAGGTTCTTGCGCAGCTGGCGGCCGAGTTCAGGATGGTCCCGATCAGTATCCGTGAGCTCCATCAGCTTGAGCCGGAGTTTGAAGTCCTTCCCTTTGTCGAGGCGGCTACCAGGCTGTGCGTGGGCTTCCGGCAGGGCGCGGGCCTGCTATTCGTGATCGCCGACCCGCTGGACACGCGAACCMGCAGCTGTGTCGATCAACGCATGCGCGCGCGCCCTACCGTGCAGTACAGCTGGTCGCTGGCCAGTGTCGGCGATCTGACCGCCTACCTGGCCGCGCGTGAAAAGGATGTGCGCGCCCTGGACACGCTGGCTTTCGATGATCCGATACAGCGAACCAATGATCCGTCCGCACTGGCCC
>NZ_JBFTSF010000696.1:0-567 GCF_056399905.1 Cupriavidus sp. 01L46 | reverse complement strand
GCGTAGTTCTTTCGCCAAGTAGCAATTGCCCGAAAGCGAGGCCCAAAAAAAGAGTGTTCGTCAGAAGATATCTTTTCCAAAGACGAGAAGGCTCGTTGCAGAGGCGATGGAACCATTCGAGCCCATTTTTTTGCATCCATATTGGAGCACGGGTGAGTGTTCCTGCATGGTAATCAAATGCAGCGCCAACGCCAATCATGACTGCGTTAATGTTCCCGCGGTGTTCTGCCATCCATAGTTCTTGCTTCGGACATCCAAGGCTGACCCAGACGGTGTGAGCCCCGCTTGTGTTTATCTTCTCGATGACTTCACGATCCTCGTCTTCGGTGAGGTCGCGAAACGGAGGGCTGTGGGTGCCGGCAATGTTCAAAGGTGGAAAGTCCCGTTTTAGGCGTTCCTCGAGCAACTGCAGCGTCTCTCTCCGTCCTCCATATAGAAAGATGGATTCCCCAGTTGCGGCAGCATGCGCACAGTAGCGCATCATCAGATCCGGTCCGTTGATTCGCTCTTGAGCCGGAAATCCCAGACGGCGTAGCATCCAGGCGACCGGCGCTCCGTCAGGAGTTG
>NZ_JBFTSF010000695.1:0-578 GCF_056399905.1 Cupriavidus sp. 01L46 | reverse complement strand
CGGTCACCTACACCGATAGCTCGGACGCGCCGAACACCGGCAACCGCACCATCAGCTTCACCGTCAATGACGGCACGGCCAATAGCAATACGGTCACGAAGACGGTCAGCGTTGCCGCGGTCGATGACACGCCGGTGGCGACCACCAGCGGTGGCAACACCGCGTTCACCGAGGGCAACAACGTCGCGAGCACACCGGTTGCCATCGATGGCGGCTTCACGATCAGCGATGCGGACAACACCACGCTCGCCAGCGCCACCGTTGCCATTACCGGCAACTTCCAAGGTAGCGAGGACGTGCTGGCCTTCACCAACAACCCCGCCACCATGGGCAATATCWYGGCGAGCTACAACGGCGCGACCGGGGTGATGACCCTGACCTCGGCCGGTGCCACCGCCACGACGGCCCAGTGGCAAGCGGCGCTGCGCTCGGTCACCTACACCGATAGCTCGGACGCGCCGAACACCGGCAACCGCACCATCAGCTTCACCGTCAATGACGGCACGGCCAATAGCAATACGGTCACGAAGACGGTCAGCGTTGCCGCGGTCGATGACACGCCGGTGGCGACCACCAGC
>NZ_JBFTSF010000694.1:0-583 GCF_056399905.1 Cupriavidus sp. 01L46 | reverse complement strand
ATCGTAAGCAGTTCGCGGATATCGTGGCCAAGGGGGGAATTGAGGGCTTGGTCAAGTATTTGGCCACTCATAATGCGGCGTGAGGTACCCCGCGTCGTTTAATGGCCCGAGAACTGCCGCCGAGGACCGGGCAATACTCGTTGCCTGCATTCTCGACAGCAGCACATCAACCGACGCTTAACCGAAGGACGGATCGACTTTGTCTTGCGCCACCCCGTAGCGCTGGATGGCCTGGGCGACCACGCCGGGCGGCAGCGCGCCGTCATCCGCCAGGGCCTTGAGCGCGGCCAGGACAACGAAGTGCCGGTCCACCTCAAAGAAGCTTCGCAGTGCCTCGCGCGTGTCGGATCGCCCAAAGCCATCGGTTCCCAATGCCACCATGCGACGTTGTCCGATGAACGGACGGATTTGGTCGGCCACAATTTTCATGTAGTCAGTGGCCACTACGAGCGGTCCCTCCCGGTCGGCCAAGCATTGCTGGACGTAGGGCACGCGCGGCCTGGCCTCGGGATGAAGCAAGTTCCAACGCTCGGCTGCCAGGCCGTCGCGGCGCAACTCCGTCAGGCTCGTGGCGCTCCAGATG
>NZ_JBFTSF010000693.1:0-589 GCF_056399905.1 Cupriavidus sp. 01L46 | reverse complement strand
CTGCTGCTGTTCATGGCCGCGCGCGGCGTCACGCTGGCACGGGTGTTCCCGCGCATCGAGGCCAGCCGCCTGCCGTGATGTCGAACATCGCTGGACTTCGGTGCCTGGCATCCTGCCTCGGGGTGTCTGCCGGCAGCTTGATCCATTCCGCGTTAGCCGGCCGGGGACCAATCACTTCGATTGACGACGCCGTCCAGCCCGATGGTCTCCATCGAACAGCCGCTCACCGGTGTGAACCGGCCCCTCGCGAAGGCACGGCCAAGGCCAGCTCCTGGCGGGGAAGGACCCGTGGCACACACCTCGCGGTCGCCTCCTCCCGACCCGTTGCTGTCATCCGGGGCGCCGCGCCGGCGCCGGCCGTTCTCTCCCTCAACAGTCACTTTTGGCATCAGATCTAAGGTAAGGTCCCGCGATGCGGACAACTGGATTATCTTGGCGGTGGCGGATGCCGGTGGTCAACTCATCAGGAGATACGAAATGACCAGCAAGAACACGATCTGTTTGTGGTACGAAGGTGGCGCCGTTGACGCCGCAAACTTCTATGCGGAAACGTTCCCCGACAGTTCTGTCGGCGCTGTCTACCGCGCAC
>NZ_JBFTSF010000692.1:0-590 GCF_056399905.1 Cupriavidus sp. 01L46 | reverse complement strand
CGGCTGGGCGCTGCGTGCCGCCCTTGCCCTTGCTGCCCTTGCCTTGCTGGCGCGGGCCGCCTTGCTGCCCTTCGGTGCCGCCGCGGCGGGCGGAGCCTTGCGGCTGCTGGCCTTGCTGCGGCTTGCGCTTGCGGGCGCCATTCCCGTTCGGGTTGGCGCGGGCGCCATCGCGCTGGCGCTCGCCCGCGGCTTCTCCGCCAGCTTCGCTTACGCCTTCGGCATTGTCGTTACTGAAGTTGCGGCGGCCTCGCGGCGCCGGGCGCTCGCCCATCTGCTCGCCAGCCTGCACAGCCTCGCCTTCCGCGGGCTTGCGCTTGCCACGCGTACGTCCCTTCCTTGTGCCGTCGCCACGCGCGTCTTGCGCGGCGCCCACATCGGGGCTGCCAGCAGGGATTGGCGCCCCGCCGTCCGCGGCACGGCCGCCATCGCGGTCCTGCGCGGCCTGGCGGCGCGTGGCCACCAGATTGCGCAAGCCACGGCGCAGGCCCTTGCGGCGCGGCGCGCCATCGGTGCCGGCGCCGCCTTCGGCGCCATTGCCGGCATCGCCGGCCGGCGTATCCGCCTGGCGGACGTCTTGATCAGAATCGGAC
>NZ_JBFTSF010000691.1:0-591 GCF_056399905.1 Cupriavidus sp. 01L46 | reverse complement strand
TATTGATATCCATCCACCTCGTAGCAATTCCCTATGCTCACTCCATGCGAGTAAAACGTGTCCTCGCTCCCGTGCCCGAAGACAGGCCGATCATGAACATAAACAACTTCATTTTTCACAACGTCCAGATCGACAAAACCTACCGACGAGCGGTTTTGCTCGTCGCGTCCGCTATAGAAAACGCGATACACATCGCCGTCCAACAGGATGGGCAACGGGTTCGCCGCATGAGTTAAGAGCTTGGGATGAATTCCCTGAGGGTTATAGACCTGCCCCAGCTTTGCCCAACGCATTTCCAACCTCCTAAATCTTCCTCAGCTTGGAGCTAGGTACTTTCGAGCGCGGCGTGGCAGCGCCGACATAGACCCCTTCTGCCTCTGCATCACCAAGCAGCAAGGCTCCAGCACCCACCACGCACCTCACGCCGATTTTAATGTGATCACGCAATGTCGCATTCACCCCAACAAAACATTGCTCTCCGATGTCAACGCCCCCTGAGACAACAACATGCGACGCAATGAAACAGTGATCCCTAACGATCGAGTGATGTCCAATGTGGTTTCCGCTCCACAATGTGACGTTATTTCCGAT
>NZ_JBFTSF010000690.1:0-593 GCF_056399905.1 Cupriavidus sp. 01L46 | reverse complement strand
GAGTGACGTAGGTTCTTGGGAGGCCGTCTGGCAGGTCGGCGAGAAAACGGGTGATGGCAATGTCGCCGTGGGGAATGTACTTACCCACGACGCAAAGAATTGCCTGATCCACTCGTCTCATCGGTTGGTTACGGTGGCCGGCCTCGAGAACGTCATGGTGGTGGAGACACCGGACGCTGTGCTTGTCGTACACCGTGATCGAACCCAAGAGGTGAAAACGTTGGTCGATATGGTTCGTAACACCGGTCGTGCGGAGGCGACGGAGCATCGAAAGGTATATCGCCCCTGGGGAGCGTATGACTCAGTGGATGATGGCGAGCGCTATCAGGTTAAGCGCATCACAGTGAAGCCCGGCGCAAAGTTGTCACAGCAGATGCACCACCATCGCGCCGAACACTGGATAGTCGTTCGAGGCACAGCGCGCGTGACCTGTGGAGATAAGACATTTTTGCTTTCAGAGAATCAATCAAGCTATATCCCTCTGGGAATCGTACATCGGCTGGAGAATCCCGGGAAACTTCCTCTAGAGCTCATTGAGGTTCAGAGCGGTAGCTATTTAGGTGAGGACGATATCGTACGGTTCGAAGATACCT
>NZ_JBFTSF010000689.1:0-596 GCF_056399905.1 Cupriavidus sp. 01L46 | reverse complement strand
GTGCTGGGAGAGCGCATTGCTCCACGMTTCCGACATGCCGCTCGTTGCCGTTTCCAGGCGGGCGGAGACGCTTTCCAGCAGCTTGGGGGCCGCTGAAGCGGCTTGCACGAGCCGGTCGATCTCGGCGACGGTGTTGCTGGCGTGCGCTTGCGTCTGGGCCGAGATGTCGCGCGCGGTTTGCGCCAGCGTGTCGCAGACTTCCTGTTGCCGGCTGACATTGTGCGTGCCTGCCTGCTCCCATTCCTGGCGCAGCGTTGCCGCCATCGTGCCGAGCGTATCGGTCCAGGCCGCCAGCCGCTGCTGGTCCCGCGCTGCCAGTTCCGCTTGCAGGTCCGCATGCGAYTGGCCTACCGTGCGCACCAGCGACACCGAGTGCTGCTCGAACGTTGCAGGTCCGCATGCGATTGGCCTACCGTGCGCACCAGCGACACCGAGTGCTGCTCGAACGTCGCCGCGGCCGCCGCCAGCGCGTGCTGGTTGTCGCCCGCCAGTTTTTCGCTGACGCGTTCGTGCTGGGAGAGCGCATTGCTCCACGCTTCCGACATGCCGCTCGTTGCCGTTTCCAGGCGGGCGGAGACGCTTTCCAGCAGCTTGGG
>NZ_JBFTSF010000688.1:0-601 GCF_056399905.1 Cupriavidus sp. 01L46 | reverse complement strand
TGCGTGGAGATGGATATAAGGCTTAGTAGCGAGATCTAAAACATCATGTTGTGATGCATTATTGCTGCGCTCTATTGAGCCTTACCGATGGCCATGGCCGGAGAAAAGTGCCTCAGACTTTTGTGTGGGTATTGCATGCGGCTGCGCGTTGCCGGAAGCAATGTGCTGGTTTGCTCGCCTCCCCCATGAAATGGGTGAGGGGCCGGGGGCGAGGGCGGGTGCGCGCTCAAGGTGATGCGCCTCGCTCTTGCGCAGGCCCGCACTCTCCCCCACCCCCTCTCCCGCCGTGCGGGAGAGGGGAGCTACCGCAGTGATGCGTTTAGCCCTGCGATGCATCGACCCACACAAAAATCAGATGAACCTAAAAAAAAGGGTGTAGGCGCGGGGAGTGCCTACACCCTATCGGGAATTAGCAAGGGGTCACGCTTGCTGGTGCTGATTATTGGTGCACATGTCTATTACAGTTACCCCGCTTTGGTAGGTGCCACGCTTAGGTGGGGATAGGAATGTGCTGCCGCCGTCGATATGGCATTGGCGGCCGGGAGKGGCATGCCTTTGTCCAGACATTCTTACCCTGCGCCGGGGTGGGTCCTACCAAGGC
>NZ_JBFTSF010000687.1:0-619 GCF_056399905.1 Cupriavidus sp. 01L46 | reverse complement strand
TCATGAGATGATTTACCTGGCAAACCGGGGCGCGTTCATATAAGTAACCAAAAGAAAGCGATCCTTGCAGGAGGCTGGCTTGTCGGGGTTGCGCAGCCCGGTGGTTTCGTCGTCAGGCCCTGGGTTTTAATGGTCTCGTGCCGTTACCGGTTCAGAGCACCACGAAACGGCCGATGCCCAGGGTTTCGTGGTGGTCCCCCCGGTAGCAGCCACCACGAATTTCAAGCCGTCTGTCGCTCGCGGGGTGACCGGCCACGAAGTTGCAAGCGTCCCGTTTCCGTCGTGGGCGCGGTGGCACCGGATTGATTGCTCGATGAATCTCGTCACCGCGCCCACCCCACCACGAAACCATCATGGCGTGATATATCGTGATGCTTCGAACTGGTACCGGCAGATGGATGAATGAGCAGGGATGCCGCTACCGAGCAGCCTCACCACGAAACCAGCGCCATCCGCAGGATCGTGGCCATTCAAACCGGTAACGGCACGAGGCCATTAAAACCCGGGGCCTGACGACGAAACCACCGGGCTGCGCAACCCCGACAAGCCAGCCTCCTGCAAGGATCGCTTTCTTTTGGTTACTTATATGAACGCGCCCCGGTTTGCCAGGTAAATCATC
>NZ_JBFTSF010000686.1:0-635 GCF_056399905.1 Cupriavidus sp. 01L46 | reverse complement strand
GTCCATCGCAGCCCCCGCCCATCATGAGGGCGGGTTCGCTGAAAACTCCGTCGGGCGCTTCCCTGCCTGCAACAGTCATCATCGCCGAGATGACTCGCCCCTAACAACGGAAGCCTATTCGCTCCTAAATATGTAGCATTTTGCGTCTTACGAGTGCCTGCAGCGCCCGTTTGGCATCAAACAACCAGAGACGAGGCTCGAATGTCTCTGCGGAATCGATAGAAGTATCTCCAGCGCGAACTCCTCTCCGAATTCAGCCGCTCAAGTCTCCAGGGGCACCCATTCGACGTCCTCCAACATACTCTCCACGGAACTCTCCAATTAATCCTCCATCCAACACTCCAAGAGTTCGCCGCTAAGCTATAATTCTTCGGCACTTTCTGGGAATCTGACCTGAAAAAGAACCCTCCATCTATCCCTGCTATGGACTATCCAAAAAGCCCTACAGCCCCCTRCCAAAAGTTCCCCGGCCGGTTGTCACCGGCGCGCTGCCTCTGCGAACGTCAAAAGTAGCACCAGACCGCACATAATTCATGGCCGACGTAACGACAATCCAACCGCTTTACCTCGAAGAGAGAGTGCTTCATGCGCCACTTGAGCAGGCTGCTGAGCTGGCTAAGAAGGCAAGAACACTG
>NZ_JBFTSF010000685.1:0-638 GCF_056399905.1 Cupriavidus sp. 01L46 | reverse complement strand
CCTTTGGCCTTGTGCAAGGCGCTGTATAGCGGGTCGCGCAGCGCCGCCAGTTCCGCCGGGCTGCCGGCCTTTTCCACCTTGACTTGCAGCAGGTAGCCGCGCAGGCCCAGGTGATGGCCGATGACATCGGTATAGAAGTGATAAAGCCGCTGGTAAGTGCCGCCCGCGGGTTGCGGGGAGGCTGGCGCGGGCAAGGCGTCGTCCCATGACGGCACATTGGCACCACGCATGCTGTACATGGAGAACAGGCTGTCGGCCTTGGCATCGCCATGGTGATCCACGCTGGCTGGCGGGCTTGCGGGGCGGGTATCCGCTGCCGCAGGCTGTGGCGCATTCTCCGCGCGGATCAGCCCGGCAGCCAGCAGGGCGTCGATGCTCTCCGGCCCCACGCCCATGCCGCCGGTCTGGGCCAGCAGCTCGCTGCGCCGGCGCTCGCCATTGACGATCAGCAGCAAGGCGCGCAGTTTATGGTCCAGCTTGCGCGCGCGCGTGCGGATTTCATCCTGGCCTTGCTCGGTCTTATGAAAAACCGGGTCGGTCATGTCTCGCTCCATTGTTATAGACCGGCCAGTGCAGTACTGTGTGCTGCACTTTTCGCCATGCGGCTCGCCGGCCGATTATCGCCACGTTGTTTGGGC
>NZ_JBFTSF010000684.1:0-642 GCF_056399905.1 Cupriavidus sp. 01L46 | reverse complement strand
CGTCCTCGTCGGCTTGCTCCTCACGGGGTTCTCGGTTGGCGCAGAGTTCGATCTCGCCGCCTACCTCGTCGGCCGACGTTTCCCACTGAAACGCTATAGCACGACCTTCGGCGGCGTGTACGCGGCCGTGGCGATTGGTGGCGGTGTTGGCCCGTTCCTGGCGGGACAACTCTTTGATCATTCGGGCAGTTATGTGTATTGGCTCTATCTCGCAGCCGGGGTGCTTCTAGTCGCCGCATTGATTTCCTTTACGGAACGAAGCGGCACACGCCTGGCTACGCGAGCTGCAGTGCCAGCTGGAAGCTTGAGGGATGACAAGTGATAGCCCGCGAGTTGGAAGGGCGTTTCCGGGAAGTGTGAGCGAAGTCTCTGATGCTTCACGGGTAAAGCTGTGAGCAAGATGGCGCGATGTGGGGCCGCGTGCATTTGGGTTAGCCCAACGAGTAGCTCTGAAGAGGTTGAGCATGGAGAATCTGGATGTGACGGTGCTGCGAAAGCTGCGTGATTGGCGTACGGCCGGAAAGCGGGCCTTGCTCGCGACCGTAGTTCGTACTTGGGGGTCGTCGCCCCGTCCGGTTGGCTCAATCATGGCCTTGTGCGAAAGCGGTGCGGTCGTGGGCTCCGTTTCAGGAGGCTGCATTG
>NZ_JBFTSF010000683.1:0-651 GCF_056399905.1 Cupriavidus sp. 01L46 | reverse complement strand
CCTCAATACCCGTGGACGACAGGCGAACATAGGAGCCACCACACTTGAGCAGCAGTTCCTCCTTGGCCTCGATCACGACGCGCCCGTTTGCACTGCTGATCGTCATGGTCTTGTCCGACAGCAGGCGCATCTCGTCGCTCTGGGCCTGGATCTCGACCTTGCCCTTTGCTGCAAACAGTTTGATGCCGAGCTTCTGCGCGAACACGGATATCCRTTCGCCTGCCGCAACCGTGAAGCGCTTGAGCACGCTGATGTCGGCATGACCGCCAGCGGTGGCGATCAGGTTCTGGGCGGCCGTGAGTTGCAAGTCGGAGCCTGAAGCCAGCGCCATGCCCGCTGGTGCGCTGACAAGTATCCCGGCCTTGTTCAGCGCCGTCAGCGTATCGCTGAGCAGGGCCTTCTGCCGGTTGTAGTCCGCTGCTACCGCTTGCGCCGCAGTGGCAGCCGAGGCCAGCGCTTCGCTCTGCTGGAGAGCTTGCTGCAGCAGGTTCTGCGCCGCCTCCATATCGAGCTGCTTCCCACCGGCACTCGGCTGGCCATCCGCCGAAATGAACAGCCCCTTGCCACCCCGGATCGCCCCCCAGGCGTCGGTGCGCAGCTCAAAGCCTTCACCGCGCTTCTGGCGTTTGGCAGTGGACATATGCCCCAGGG
>NZ_JBFTSF010000682.1:0-651 GCF_056399905.1 Cupriavidus sp. 01L46 | reverse complement strand
GCATACGGTCAAGCCGTGGTTTGACGGCAAGCTGGACTTTGCGCCGCCGGTGGTCGATCTTGCGCAGCAGGGGTATCCGCTGATCGGCGGCCGCCTGGATTACCTGAAGGGGCGGGCGGTAGCCGTGATGGTCTATCGCTACAAGCTGCACCCGATCAATCTTTATGTGTGGCCGGGCAACGACGCGGGCGCCACGCCCCGCATCTACGCGCAGCAGGGCTATCACCTCGCCCACTGGAGTGCCGCGGGGATGAATTACTGGGCGATTACCGATGCCGGCGAAGCTGAACTGAATGGCTTCATCACGGACCTGCGCGCGCATCCTGCTTCCTAGCCGCCGCAGCGCGGTACACACCGCGGAACTTCGCCTTCGCCACCCGCGACGGCTTGGTGGTGGCGCTCACGAAGGTGCAAGGCTCGACGGAGTTTGCGTCGCTTGGCGTAACAGGCCCGTTTACGGTAGTCCGAGGCCGCCCAGCGGGCCGCGCGGTTTCCCGTGGCTCTATTGATCCTTGTATAAATGATGACATCACCACAACTCGGCCTGCTTCCAGCACGCGGCAATGATGCTAGCGCGTTGCTGTGCGCTGCGCAGCCGATTGCGGGCGGTCGTTTTGAGTTCGGTGAGCGAGTGTGGGCAGAAGTTGGCCA
>NZ_JBFTSF010000681.1:0-654 GCF_056399905.1 Cupriavidus sp. 01L46 | reverse complement strand
GGTCCGTTCATGCAATTCCCCTCCTCGGTGGGGATACCACTTATGTGGGGTAGTAGTGAATTCATGAAGTCGGGCCCTGCCGGGTCAAGTTGACTACGAGGGTGCGATCCGCCCTTAGCAGACCCTTGTGGTCCATTGCGAGGCGACAGGGGATTTCAGAGAGATGCCGGGAGTCGATAAGAGGCGTTATACGGCCGTGTGTGAAATATTGCCTAGGGAATCAGGATGTTACGTCCTCCCCCTTTTCATCATCCACCAAACATCGTGAAATGAAGCGGTACATTTCCGCACACGCTGTGCGATGCCTGCGTCGACAGTGCCTGAAGCCCGATTRGTTACCACCCGGTCGGGCTTTTGCATTTTGAAGTGGTGCTGCGCTTGGCAGACACGCTCGTTGGTGGTGCAACAGAATGACGATCGCGTGCGTTGTTCCCTAAGCGGCGCGTCTTCGAGATTGCGGTTCGCGAGTATCGCGGCATGATGTATTCACACAGCTAGTGGCTATGCGTGTTCTGTTTCGTGATCTGGACCCGGACGTCGCGACAGCGCTGGCGTTGGCATTCGCCACGCAGCCGTTGGTCGACGTGTTGTGTGAAGACATTTTCGCTACCCGCGCGGCCGACGCCATTGTCAGCCCGGCGAACAGCCATGGCT
>NZ_JBFTSF010000680.1:0-660 GCF_056399905.1 Cupriavidus sp. 01L46 | reverse complement strand
GCCACGTAGAACGGATAGCGCCAGCCCCAGTCCAGGAACTCATCGAAATCCAGGTTGGCGCGCAGGTAGAGGAACAGCGAGCCGGCAAGGAGAAAGCCGATCGGCGCGCCGAGCTGCCCCAGCATCGAGTACCAGCCGCGGCGGTGCGCCGGGGCGTTCAGTGCCAGCAGCGATGGCAGCCCGTCCCATGAGCCGCCCAGCGCAATGCCCTGCAGGATGCGCAGCGCCGCCAGGATGACGATGGCGTGGCTGCCGAGCGCATCGTAGCCCGGCAGGAACGCCATGCCCGCCGTGGCGGTGCCCAGCAGGAACAATGCGGCCGTCAGCTTGATGCTGCGCCCCCAGCGGTGCTGGATCGCCATGAACAAGGTGGTCCCGAACGGCCGGGCGATGAAGGCGAAGGAAAAGATCGTGAAGGAGAGCAGCAGCCCTTCCAGTTGCCTGACGAACGGGAAGAACACGCTGGGGAAGACCAGCACTGAGGCGATGCCGTAGACAAAGAAATCGAAATACTCGGACGCTCGCCCGATGACGACGCCGGCAGCGATCTCGGCTGGCGCCACCTGCGCCCGGTGCGCGGCGTCTTGCGCGGGCGTGGGGGAAGACGGTGACGGCTGGTGCTGGTGCGCCATGCCGCTGCTGCTGCCGCTGCTGCTGGAC
>NZ_JBFTSF010000679.1:0-690 GCF_056399905.1 Cupriavidus sp. 01L46 | reverse complement strand
GCTATTGGCCGTGCCGTCATTGACGGTAAAGCTGATKGTGCGGCTGCCGGTGCTCGGCGTGTCCGAGCTATCGGTGTAGGTGACCGAGCGCAGCGCCGCTTGCCACTGCGCCGTCGTGGCGCTCGCGCCGGCCGAGGTCAGGGTCAGCACCCCGGTCCCGCTGTTGTAGCTCGCCGTGATATTGCCCGTGGTGGCGGGGTTGCTGGTGAAGGCCAGCACGTCCTCGCTACCTTGGAAGTTGCCGGTAATGGCAACAGTGGCRCTGGCGAGCGTGGTGTTGTCCAGGTCGCTGACCGTGAAGCCGCCATCGATGRCAACCGGCGTGCTGGCAACGTTGTTGCCTTCGGTGAACGCGGTGGTGCCGCCGGAACCGGTGGCAATGGGCGAGTCATCGACGGCCGCGACGGTAACGACCTTGGTCGCGGTATTGCCATTGGCCGTGCCGTCATTGACGGTAAAGCTGATGGTGCGGTTGCTGGTGATCGGCGTGTCCGAGCTATCGGTGTAGGTGACCGAGCGCAGCGCCGCTTGCCACTGGGCCGTCGTGGCGCTCGCGCCGGCCGAGGTCAGGGTCATCACCCCGGTCGCGCCGTTGTAGCTCGCCGTGATATTGCCCATGGTGGCGGGGTTGTTGGTGAAGGCCAGCACGTCCTCGCTACCTTGGAAGTTGCCGGTAATGGCAACGGTGGC
>NZ_JBFTSF010000678.1:0-692 GCF_056399905.1 Cupriavidus sp. 01L46 | reverse complement strand
TGGCCACCGTGATGGCCTGGCTCAGGGCAAGGTCCGAAGAGCGGCTGCCGTCCACCGCGAGCAATATTCTCTGGTACATGGTCCGTGCCTCCTGGCTGGATGTCGCAATTTCGCAATGTCGCAATATCGCAAGGCAAGCGCGCATGGGCGCGCCTTCCATCTACAGCTTAGAGGGCCGGGCACAGGGCGTATTGATGCACGTCAAGCGGCCTTGGCGATGCGCGCGAGGCCCAGAAACGGCCCGTTGCCCGGGAAAGCAGCGAATGCCATGATCTACATCAACACCGCGCTTGCCCGGGTGTACAAACTGGAAGCGTCGGCTGCAAGCTGCGGCGCCTGTCTTTTAAGCAGGAGGTACAAGATGTACAGCAAGATCCTGGTTGCCGTGGATGGCAGCGAGTCCTCCGATCGGGCGCTGGAGGAGGCTCTGCGCCTGGCCACCGCGATGCGCTCGGCACTCACCGTGGTGCATGTGATCGATAACAGCTACCTCAGGTACGAGGTCGGCTACATCGACCTGACAGACTTGCATGCCGGCCTGCTCGAAGGCGGGCAGATCCTGCTGGACGAAGCCAAGGCCAAGGCGGCGGCTGCGCAGGTGACATGCAAGACGCTGATGGTGGATGAAGCATTGGCGCTGGGCGACGTTGCCAACGCGATCGAGCAGGTGGCGCAGCAGACCGGGGCGGAGC
>NZ_JBFTSF010000677.1:0-697 GCF_056399905.1 Cupriavidus sp. 01L46 | reverse complement strand
TGTTGAGGCTGTTGATTGTAATCGGGATTTCGGTAGTCTCGTGTGTAAGATCGGGTTGGTTTGTCGGTTTTGGGGCTGGGGAGAGGAATAGTATCCGTCAGTTTATTTTGGCCGGAGTGAGGAGGGTTAATTTTCAGATAAGGAGATTGTTTTCGGCAGTATCAATGTAGGGCGACTTCTCGGTTTTAATTGTGGCGAATTGGTGGTGTCTATATTGTTTATATGAATTTCTGTTTTTATGGTAAGTTATGTGGCAAGGGTTGATGCGGAGCGGATGCGCTGAAATGCACTAGCAGGCCGCTGAAATACCTCCGACCGAAGTCAGCGCTTCAAGWGGCTGAAGCGTTGATCTGAGAACCCCACACCCTACGACGTTTCATGCGCGGCGCCGACACCTTCACCGAAAGCCTGTTCACCATGCGGCGGCTCGAGGATTTTGTACCGAAGTCTCACCCGCTGCGCTCGATCCGCACCATGGCCAATCAGGCGTTGGCGAAGATGGATCGGCTGTTCGCCGGGATGTACGAGGCCGATATCAAGGGCGGTCGACCCAGTATCGCGCCTGAGAAGTTGTTGCGGGCCATGCTGCTGCAGGTGCTCTACAGCGTTCGCTACGAACGTCAGCTCATGGAGCAGACGCACTACAACTTGCTGTTTCGCTGGTTCATTGGCCTGGCAATGGACGATGCAGTCTTGG
>NZ_JBFTSF010000676.1:0-698 GCF_056399905.1 Cupriavidus sp. 01L46 | reverse complement strand
AACCGAGCCCGCCTGACCCGGCAGCTTCACACGTTGTGCGCGTAGTTCCTGCTTAACCTCGCGCGCCTTCTGGCAGCAGAATGCCATCGTGCCGGAAGTCCGCGCTATCGCGGATGACCCAAAGACAAGCAGCACCACGAGGGACATTGCTTATAGCTTTCTGCGAAAGGTGCCTACGCTGGAATCAGCTCTTTTGTTGGCGCACGGGCTGGGAGAGGGCGGTAGAGACAACAGCGTATTCGGCCTGATCGAAAACCCCCGTGCCGAGGTCTACCCGATTCTCAGCACATGATCGTGAAACCAAAGTAGGCGCGGAGCGTCGGGGTCAAGGTACGTGCGCTCTGCGAGTAATTCATCGCTACGCGCAGCATAAAGGCGAAACAAAGTGCCGTACTCACGCGCCAAATAGCAGGTTTCACCGATGTAGTCGCCAGAATCCTCCCGCTGGCATTCGTGCGCAGTTGATCCGTCTCTAACATCCAAGCTATAGAGAACAAGAAATACAGCAGCGGCGGCGAGCGCCGCCAGCCGAATCGCCGAACGGAGCCGAAGTTCGGCTTTGCGAGGTTCGGCTTTGATTTTGGTGCCTATTTTCATGGATCGAACTCCACAACAGGCGGATCTTGACGGGCGCGTTCAGCCATTCGCGAAACGCCAGAAGCGTCTTTCGATGCGCGATGTCGGCGGGTGCACAGGCG
>NZ_JBFTSF010000675.1:0-702 GCF_056399905.1 Cupriavidus sp. 01L46 | reverse complement strand
TTTCTAACCAGGATTAGGCGACAAAAAATAATAGCGTAATCTGGTGCATCTTTAAGCCACAATTTGAATATGTACGGCATCTCGATAAGGAAAGGCACGTAGAAAACCATTAGCAAGAAGAAACCCACCTTGCTCCCCATCACCGACGCTTGGAGCATCAGCTTTCGGTCGCCAGCCCCCTCGCTCTTTGCAATTAGCGGATAGAGCGCTCGGAGCATGGTTACTGAGAATGCCCCGAGCTGCCCGCTCACCTGAGTTGCTATGCCTTGAGCAGCATTGACCACTGTTCCAAAGAACGCGTTCAGCACTAGACCCTGCCCATAGTTTGCCAGAATGCTGGTTGAAGAATACAGGAACGACCACCCAGCGAAAGCGGTCATCTCCTTGAATAGCGGACCGTTGAAGAGACGAATCGGTGCGAGGATGCACTCCGCATAGCGCGCGTGACAGTAGCTCGCTCTGATCACAAGCAGTAGGACAGAGGGCACTGCCATGAGAAAGCCATATATAACAAGCTTGTCGCCATCAGTACGGGCTATGAAGAGAGCAATCGCTAGCTTCGTAGCCGATTCAAACACTCCCAACACAGCAAATAGAAGCATGTTCTCACGTGCATTGATGACGGCATCGTATGGTACGGAGATGATTGTGAAAAATGCGCCGATCACGGCGAAATGATAAACAATCCGGGCCGCCTGCATC
>NZ_JBFTSF010000674.1:0-707 GCF_056399905.1 Cupriavidus sp. 01L46 | reverse complement strand
GCTCGATGTCTGGTCGTTGCAGCGGCAGCGGCTGCAGGAAGAGGAGTTGCTGTTCGTCGGCAACCAGTACCGGCTGGCCATCCAGCGCTACTATCAGGCGGGCCGGACGCTGCCGGCATCGGTCGACGATCTGCTGGAAGACAAGCGCTTCCCGGTGCCGCTACACCATCTGCGGCGAGCGTATCCGGACCCGGTCACTGGCAAGAACGACTGGCTGTTCCTCCACGACGGCGACCGCATCTACGGTGTCTATAGCCGTTCCACGGCACCGGCCATCAAGCACGCGAACTTCCCCAGGCTCTACACGGATTTCGCCAATGCGAAAACCTACACCGAGTGGCAATTCTATTACCTGCCYCCGGGGCGCCGAAGCCGCGCCAGCCTGGATCTTCCGACTACGCAAAACCCGACCGCGCCGGCCGACACGCCAGCCCGGCGCGCCGGCGTTGGCAACCTGTCCCCGAACACGCCCCCGTTCAGTCTCAATGGGCGGTCMAGATGATGCCGCCGGAGCTCGGCGCCCTCGATGGATTGCCCTACCGCATCAGTAGGGTGTTGACCCATGCAAACCTGCATCGGGGTTCACCACAATACAAGCGTGAAGAGAGAAGCGCCGAAGGGGTTCTGGAGCGAGGCGGGCGTGGGGGCATCGGGCTTCCCCGTTCATCGCGCCGGGACCGGGGCAAGGGAGTTCGCGGACCCTCGGG
>NZ_JBFTSF010000673.1:0-710 GCF_056399905.1 Cupriavidus sp. 01L46 | reverse complement strand
GCGTAGGCCTCGACGTTGTCCGCGATCGTCGCGGTTCCCGTKCTGCCATCGGCGTTTGTCCAGGTCTCCGTCACGCCGAGCAGCGTGGCACCGGCATAGTTCTCCGGTGTCGTGATGGTCAACGCGGCGGGATCGGTAGTCTGAGCCGTCCACGCGCCATGACCAAGATCTGTCCCATTGTTCACTACCCAACCCGACGGAACCCCTGTGATGGTTATGGAGACCGGCTCGCTTGGGCCCGTGGACGGATCGCTTAGCGCCAGGTTGATGGCGCTTCCGGCAATGCCTGCGGGGCCGTTACCGACATGCACCGTCTCGGTGGCCGTCGTTGTTGTACTGAGGTTCCCTTCGGCGTCCCGTTCAGTCGCGGTCAGTGTCAGGTTGAACGCACTGTTATTCTGGGCACTTTTAATACCGAGGGCGCTGCTCAGGATCCAGCCGGAAACATCGACTGAGGTGTGAGTCGCATCGGCGGTGAAAGTGTGACCACCAGGGCCGTCGTTCAGCGTCGTTCCACTCGGAATCCCACTGATCGAAAGCGATTGGATCGTGTTGGTATCRCCAGAATTGCCGGTCACTGTAACGGTAAGGGTGCCGATCGTCTGGTTGGCGCCATTGCTGATGTGGATGGAAGTGGGCCATGTCACTAACGGCGCGGACGGGTTGACCGTCACCGCCTCAATGGCCGTAGTAGTGCCGCTGAGGTTGCC
>NZ_JBFTSF010000672.1:0-723 GCF_056399905.1 Cupriavidus sp. 01L46 | reverse complement strand
GTTCCCCTCTCCCGCACGGCGGGAGAGGGGAGCAAACCGTGGCAACGCCGGACGCGCCATTAATTCGCCGTCGCCCCTGACTTCCTCACCAGCTCGGCCCAGCGCGGGATTTCCTTGCCCATGAACGCCGCGAGTTCGGCGGGGCTGCTGCCCACCACTTCCATGCCCAGTTGCTGCGTCATCCGCTGCTGCACGGCGGGTTGCTTCAGCGCGCGCACCACTTCGGCGTTCAGCCGCTGCACTACCTCCTTCGGCGTGCCGTGCGGCGCGTATAGGGCCTGCCACGACACCATCTCGAAGCCCGGCACGCCGGCCTCGGCAATGGTCGGCACGTTGGGCGCCAGCGCGGAGCGCTTGGGCGAGGTCACGGCCAGCGCGCGCAGCTTGCCAGCCTTGATCATGGCGTCGCCCGCGGTCAGCTGGTCGAACAGAAAAGGAACGAGGCCGGCGGCCACGTCCTGGATTGCCTGCGGGCTGCCCTTGTAGGGCACGTGGGTCATCGGCACCTTGATCATGTCGGCGAACAGCTCACCTGCCAGATGCGTCGACGTGCCCGCGCCCGACGACGCGAAGCTCAGGCCCGGATGGCTCTTCGCATAGGCGATCAGCTCCTTCACGTTGTAGATCGGCAGCTTGGCGTCGACCATCAGCACATTGGGCACGTAGGCGATCAGGCAGACCGGCTCGAAATCCTTGACCGGGTCGTATGAGAGATTCTTGTAC
>NZ_JBFTSF010000671.1:0-740 GCF_056399905.1 Cupriavidus sp. 01L46 | reverse complement strand
GCCCACACTTATCGGTTGTTTGTTTGTTAAAGAACTGGCCACGGTTCGCTTTGCTTGCCGCGTCGCTGCTTTTGTCTGCAGCGAAGGAACGAGACTATAAAGAATTATCTGCGTTTCATCAATACTTTTTTAATCTTTTCTTGCTCGGGCAAGTTTCGCTATGCGTATTACTCACCTTTTCCACCAGCCCCCCCCCCCCGCGAGCTCTACCGCCCTGCCCTGAAGCTGAGCCTCGTGCCGCGAGGGGAGCGAATACTAGGTCGTTCGCGCAACGCTGGCAAGTTTTTTCTAAGATTTTTTGCCGCAAGCTTTGTCGCCGCGGCGATGAAGGTCACGGCAGGGCACTTGTGCAATGACTACGGGGCACTGACCGACTGCCCGGCGGGCGCAGGCCAGGGCTGAACGGCGCGGATCTCCGGGCCGTTCATATTGTATGCAATAATAGAATGCAATTGCATGGTTTGACGCCCGCCATTCAGGCTACGGCCAGGCGGATTCACTGATCTGGAGACAACATGACATTCAGCACCCCCGGCATGACATCACGACACGTAGCCGCACTTGAGCCGATCGAGAACTACCTGCAAGCCCACATCACCGGCGATGCCGAATACATGCGCAAGGCGTTCCACCCGGATGCCAGGATCATCTCGTTCCGCGAGGGAAAGTTGCACGCCTTGACCCTCGATGAGTTTTCCGCGCGCTTCCAGGGCCAGCCTGCGGCGGATGAAGCACAGCGC
>NZ_JBFTSF010000670.1:0-748 GCF_056399905.1 Cupriavidus sp. 01L46 | reverse complement strand
GGCTTACCACACCCGCATTTTTACGGCCTTGTACTGGCCGTTGATCCAATTGATCAGCACCACGCGCTTACCGGCTAGCTGCCAATCCGGCACGGCGCTGGCCTTCGTCGGCTGGCTCAGGATTGCGCGGCAAGCTGCCAGCGCTTCGTTTGCGGCGGAAGACTTGCCCATGGTCAGGCCCCCAGCCAGTGAAAGAAGCGGCCAGCCAGGACGGCGGCGCGCGAGGGACGGCGGAAATACGGGCCGTCGATGGTGAAGCCGCCCAAGGCGGTGCGGTGGATGCGGGCGGGCTTCATTGCTTGCCCTCCGCTGCTGCGATGGCGGCGCGTGCGGCTGCGATTGCCGCATTGTTCTCGTGCATGAATCTGACCGGGATATAAGCCGTACCCTTGTCCCAGCCGGCGTGCAGTCTAACCAGAGCCTTCAATGCTTCCAGTGCTTCTTTCGCGGCCACGAACTCGCGAGCCTGGCGCTCTGCATCGGCTTGCGTGGCCACCCCGGGGTTGAACCAGAAACTGGCCTCGACGCCATCGCCCGTCACCTTCACCATTCCCGATCCCGGGAACTGCTTGCTTTGACGCGTGGAAATTTGTAACGACATGTCACACCCCTTTAGCCCTACCCTTGGCTGGAAACTCCCCTGAGGGAGAGCGCGCCGCCTGCTGGCGGATCAGGCACAGCCTTGGCGGGTAGGGTTTCCAAGCGGCGGCGCGTCTGGAACGGATAATAGTCAAGTGCCTATTGATGG
>NZ_JBFTSF010000669.1:0-748 GCF_056399905.1 Cupriavidus sp. 01L46 | reverse complement strand
GGCTTATGAGGGCGATCCGGTGTGGTGTCCAGTCTGCAAAACGATGGGACAGATCGTTTGTGTCGGGCCACGCTTGTCGATGACGGGGCCCGACGGGCGACAAGCCGCACTGAGCGATGACCTCTGTGTCTGCCGCTGTGATCCGAGCCCTCGACTGATACCGTCACAGCACGCGTCTTACATGGATGTCTAACAACGCCGCGCGACTGGCGGCCTGGCCCCCTGTGCGGGCATCAAGTATCCCGATTGGGCCCAAAGCGTGGGCATGAACGTATCTCCCGAACAATGAAGAAGCTGCAGATCGACCTGACCTCGATACTTGTTCTCGCACTGGTAGTCGCCGGTGCTATTTTGATGTGGGGCGAGTACGCGGGTATCAAAACGCTCGAAGCGCGAGGATTTTGGCTATCGGTGGTCGCTGTTGGCGCCATTGTGCTGGCCATTATCGTGTCGTTGGATCGCCTGGGCCGCTGGTGGGATGCCCTGCGTACCTTGGGCAGGTGGCTGGATCGTCGGAAATCGGAGACGGCTGGCACGACACAGGCGAGCATCCTCGCCACCGGTGACCGGAATAGATCGGAGCCGAGTCCGCTGGGGCCATTTCGCCAGGAGTTGCTGCAGCGACACGGCCTGCGCTGGCGCTACCGCCAGCCCTGGCTGCTCCTCACCGGCGACGACGCCGCCATTGCCCGCCTCCTGCCCGAACTGGCAGAACAAGGCTGGCTGATCACCCCCGATGCGGTGTTGC
>NZ_JBFTSF010000668.1:0-748 GCF_056399905.1 Cupriavidus sp. 01L46 | reverse complement strand
CTCATGATGGGCGGGGGCTGCGATGGACGGAGTGCGCCAGACGCAGGCGCTGAAGAGCTGCTTTATCCGAGCTCCCCACGTCACCTAGGCTGGTGGAGCGCGTCAGCTTGGTCGAGGCTCCGGAGTTCTTCCTGCGCTTTGACTGGGCCAGCCTGGGCGTCGATACCGTCGTCAACCGCGGTCGCGTCTTCAACAGAATCCTCGGCTGGGTCGGCACGCCCGACGTGACGAGCGTCGTTTATTGTGCAGATTCGATCCGATGGGACTGGGCGGGTACCTGCGCGTGCATGGCAGATCGGGAGCTAAGGTCAAGCCGCACCAGCCCGCCAACCTTGAGGCGGCACTGTTTGACCAGTTCGCGAGATTGCACAGGTCCGCCGGCCCAAAATGGGCAAGTCCTTCGAGAATCTTAGTTCTCCATCTAATTGCGAAAAATTGGTTGCCCTTATGAGCGCGCCTGAGTTTATTATTTAACATAATACCTATTCGGCGTTTTTATAAATGTAAAGGCCAAATCAGAATGTCCGCTTCCAGCCACATCAGAATGTCCTCTGGATAGACCTATACTGGTAGCGCCTGGGTTGGACGGGAGCGCGCCATGAAGGATCGAGGGTTGATCACCATGAGTCTGCGCGAAGTTGACCGCTTCAAGGTCATTCAGGCAACGGCCGAGGGCCTGCTGGCGCAATGGCGCGCCGCAGAGCGCCTGGATCTGACGGCGCGGCAAGTCCGGCGGCTGGTGCAGCGC
>NZ_JBFTSF010000667.1:0-752 GCF_056399905.1 Cupriavidus sp. 01L46 | reverse complement strand
GCCGGATATAAGTCTGCAACCAACCCTGATCGAGCATCGCGTGACGTTTACCTAGCAAACCGGGGCGCGTTCATATAAGTGACCGGCAGCCCCCGCAGGGGGATGTCGTATGGCTCTTGGGTGCAAAAGCCATCGCCGCTCAATGAAACAGCAACCACCCCCCCCAGCCCCCCAAAAAACCTACTGCAAATTAGCAATATAACTCGCAAGATTCTGAATATCCGCATCCGAAAGCCCGMGAGCCACGCTAGTCATACTCCCCGCATCATTAGTCCGCTTGCGCGAGCGGAAGTCTTCGAGTTGCTTGACGATATAGGCATACTGTTGCCCCGCCACGCGGGGGATTTCATTCTGCCCGGTAAAGCCGCCGAGATGGCACATGGTGCAGAGCACTTCCTCGGCTTTCTTCCTGCCGGCTTCCACTTTTTGCCCGCCAGCCTTGAACTGCGAGGCGATGGGTTTTTGCGCGGCAAAATACTCGCCAAGATCAAGCATGTCCTCGCGCGACAGTGGCGCCGCCATCGGCGTCATCATCGGGTCGCTGCGCCGGCCTTCCTTGAAGTCCTTTAGTTCCAGGTAGATGTAGCGCGCGGTCTGGCCGGCCAGCACCGGATAGAGTGGATTGCTGGCGTTGCCCATCGGGCCATGGCAGGCGACGCACGATTCGGCCTTGCGCTTGCCGGCGTCGGGATCGGCGTGCGCGTTGCCGGCGACGGCTGCCAGCAGCAGGGGCGACGGCTGCCAGCAGCAGG
>NZ_JBFTSF010000666.1:0-766 GCF_056399905.1 Cupriavidus sp. 01L46 | reverse complement strand
AGAGGGGAAGGAATGCTTACCGGAGGTACGTCGATGCTGCCTGAGGATAGGATAGCGGTTCTGATGACTTGTCATAATCGAAAAGAGAGGACCCTATCATCATTGCGTCGCCTCATGGGATGCCAATTGCCGGCGGGAGTGACTTTAGATGTGTTCCTTGTCGATGACGGTTCTAGTGACGGGACTGGTGACATGGTCCGAGACATTTTTCCGCCAGTTCATGTCATAGAGGGATCGGGCGACTTGTACTGGGCCGGCGGGATGCGCTTGGCTTGGAGTAGGGCGGCAAGTAATGATTATGATTATTACTTGTGGCTAAACGATGACACCCTTATTTTTGAAGATTCACTGAGCGTTCTATTATCTGCAGCGAGAAAAACGGATAATAGATCTATTATTTGTTCCGCAGTTGTCTCAGAAAAGACTGGGATAGTGACGTATGGTGGAAAGATGCGTGAAGCGTCCGAATACCACCAGCCCGCCGGTGAACTCGCCGAATGCGAGATTATTAGCGGAAATTGTGTGCTAATACCGCGATATGTCTACGAAAGCGTAGGATCAATCGACGAATGTTTCACGCATGCTATTGGTGACTACGATTATGGACTCCGTGCCAGAAAGAAGGGGGTAAGGAGTTATGTTGCGCCAAAAGTGATCGGGAACTGTGAAAATAACCCACGTCCGCCAAAATGGTGCCAAGCAGAGGTGCCGTTTTTTCAACGGCTAAAAGCACTTTATTCGCCGTTGGGATATGCTCAGCCTAAGC
>NZ_JBFTSF010000665.1:0-776 GCF_056399905.1 Cupriavidus sp. 01L46 | reverse complement strand
TCTTGGCGAATTCCATAGGGGCCCGCAGGCTTGACCTGCATGAGGCCGGATATAAGGCTGCAACCAAATCCTCGCCGAGCATCATGAGATGATTTACCTGGCAAACCGGGGCGCGTTCATATAAGTAACCAAAAGAAAGCGATCCTTGCGGGAGGCTGGCATGGCGTCATTGGGGACCCCAATGGTTTCGTCGTACGGCCCTGGGTGCTAATGGACTCGTGCCGTAACCGGTTCGGAGCACCACGACCCGGCCAATGCCCAGGGTTTCGTGGTGGTCCCCCCGGTAGCGGCCACCACGAATTTCAAGCCGTCTGTCGCTCGCGGGGTGACCGGCCACGAAGTTGCAAGCGTCCCGTTTCCGTCGTGGGCGCGGTGGCACCGGATTGATTGGCCGATGAATTTCGTCACCGCGCCCACCCCACCACGAAACCATCATGGCGTGATATATCGTGGCGCTTCGAACCGGTACCGGCAGATGTGTGAACGAGCAGGGATGCCGCTACCGAGCAGCCTTACCGCGAGACCAGCGTCATTTGCTGGATAGTGGCCCTTTGAACAGGTAACGGCACGAGGCCATTAAAACCCGGGGCCTGACGACGAAACCACCGGGCTACGCAACCCCGACAAGCCAGCCTCCTGCAAGGATCGCTTTCTTTTGGTTACTTATATGAACGCGCCCCGGTTTGCCAGGTAAATCATCTCATGATGCTCGGCGAGGATTTGGTTGCAGCCTTATATCCGGCCTCATGCAGGTCAAGCCTGCGGGCCCCTATGGA
>NZ_JBFTSF010000664.1:0-780 GCF_056399905.1 Cupriavidus sp. 01L46 | reverse complement strand
GGCCTGCATGCCACTGGTCATGCGGTCCAAGTCGATAAAGCCGGTAGGCACGCCGGTGACGTCGGTGCTCGAGTCACGGTGGTACAGCTCGTCGATGCGCTCGACCACCTGGGTCAGCAGCGGCTGGATTTCCTGGAACCCCTTCTGCCCGCGCGAGCCTTCCTCGGCGATGGCGAACACCTTGGATTCCGCCTCGTCGAGCAGTTCCCGCACCTCGCGCCCTTTGGGGGCGAAGGCCGCGGTAGCGATATCGTCGGCCACGGTCACCAGCTTGCGCAGCACCGAGCGCTCGCGCACGATCTCCGCATAGCGGCGGATATTAGCCGCGCTAGGCGTGTTCTGCGCCAGGGAATTCAGATAGGCCAGGCCGCCCACCTCTTCCGCCTTGCCAGCGCCTTGCAGCGACTCGTAGACGGTGATGACGTCGGCGGGCTTGGTGGCGGCGATCAAGCGGGAGATGCTCTGGAAGATCATCCGGTGATCGAAGCGATAGAAATCGGCTTCGTTCAGGAAGTCGGCGATACGGTCCCAGGCGGCGTTGTCCAGCAGCAGGCCACCCAGCACCGATTGCTCGGCCTCGATGGAATGCGGCGGTACCTTGAGATTGTCTAGTTGGGGGTCTGCGACAGGCGCGTTCATAGGGAGGGATTATAACGGTCGGCGCCAGCGAGCCGGCGGAGAATTCGCAGCCGGCTGTTGGGGCATCCTGCCATGTGACGGCGGGACAACCGGCCCCGCCCTGTAGCAATCAGCCAATACGCCGATCAGGCAAGCAAGGGG
>NZ_JBFTSF010000663.1:0-780 GCF_056399905.1 Cupriavidus sp. 01L46 | reverse complement strand
CTACAGAAATATAGTAACTCGCACGCACGGCGAACTAAATCTGCTAGACCAACATGCTGTAAATTCCTTCCTGAAAACAGAAATTCCGGACTATATTTTTGTCGCCGCGGCCAAAGTGGGTGGAATCCAAGCCAACAGCCTGTATAGAGCCGACTTTCTATATCAAAATCTAATGATCGAGGCCAACCTGATTCATGGGGCGCATACGGCGGGTGTGCAGCGGTTAATGTTCCTTGGCTCCAGTTGCATCTACCCACGAGATTGTCCGCAGCCAATCAAAGAAGAATATCTACTTACAGGTCCACTAGAGCAGACGAACGAACCTTACGCAGTTGCCAAAATTGCGGGCATCAAACTTTGCGAGAGCTACAACAGCCAGTTCGGCCGACAGTACGTGAGCGTGATGCCTACCAACCTTTACGGTCCGAATGACAACTACGACCTAGCAAATAGTCACGTATTGCCGGCGCTCATTCGCAAGGCGCACGAAGCCAAGCTTCGTGACGATCACGAATATGTGGTTTGGGGGACAGGCACTCCCCGTCGCGAATTCCTATATGTAGATGACTTAGCTGACGCGTGTGTACATCTAGCCCAGCAAGGATACGATGGCCCATTGGTCAACGTCGGCACCGGCGAGGATGTAACGATTCGGGAACTCGCAGAAACGGTCATGGAGGTAGTGGGCTTTCGTGGCCGCATTGTCTATGACGCGACCAAACCGGATGGCACGCCTAGAAAGTTGCTGGACGTTAGTCGCCTTGCGGCACTCGGTTGGCA
>NZ_JBFTSF010000662.1:0-782 GCF_056399905.1 Cupriavidus sp. 01L46 | reverse complement strand
CCATTACTCTTCGGATAATTTTACTCCGGGGCCGTGCGGCCGTTCAATCTGGCCTCACAGTAGCGATTCGCAGTAAAAATTAGCATTATTTCCTAAGCCATCGTCTAGATCCGAGAATGTCCCGTTTCGATCGCAGCGCGCACCCGCCGATAAATTGCTTAAATTACATCAGCTCGATGCATTCAGCCATTCCAAACCGGATAAAATCCTTTCTTTAATCGTCTTTGCATCCTCGATGACCCCATGGTCATTATCCAACAGCACAGTTTCAGGATCACTTAGATCCAGAACGAATTTAGTAGAAAATTCCATTCCACCGTCACGCCCCTCAACCAAAATAAAGCAAGGATCTGAAACTCGCTCCTTCAACCGGTCCATTTCCTCTTTGTTATAGCAGCCTATCCCGATATCAACAGCTTGAATAGCGATCCAACCATCCCGCACACCACCCGGCTCCTCGACGACATATCGCTCACTAGATTCTCGTCGCATCCGACCAATATTCTTGATAAAGTCGCCGACACAATCAGGGAGAATCGAGGAATCGACGATTAGTAGGAATGTGTACATCAACGAATTCCCGATGAATTGCTGTGCGCCACCCTAGTATTTTTACGCCCGCCCGGGAGAGGGCATAGGGCGTGGCATCGAAAACCACTACCTTTTCCAGCAGTTAATCCATCGTTACTTTTTTATCAGCCTGGCGACTTCGGACCTAAGCATCTCATCGTCAAATTCATACTCCTCCCTTGAATCATCTGAGTTATATAAGTCCGCAGCAC
>NZ_JBFTSF010000661.1:0-788 GCF_056399905.1 Cupriavidus sp. 01L46 | reverse complement strand
GATCACCACATGGCGGATCACCTGCCAGCGGTTGGCGCCCATCGAATACGCCGCGTTGATCTGCTCGATGGTGACCGAGCGCACGCCGGCTTGCGCGGACATCGCCAGCGGCGCGAAGCAAGCCAGGAAGATCAGCAGGATCTTGGACGTTTCATCGATGCCGAACCAGATCACGATCAACGGCAGGTAGGCCAGCGGCGGCAGCGGGCGATAGAACTCGATCGGCGGATCGAACACGCCGCGCGCAATGCGCGACACCCCCATCATCACGCCGATCGGCACCGCCGTGACGGTGGCCAGCGCAAAGGCGCCAAACACGCGCACCATGCTGGCGCGAAAGTGCTCGGTCAGGGGCAGGCCGCCTTGCACATTACCGTTCCAGGCATCGATAAACGCGTTGATGATGGCTTCCGGCGTGGGCAGGAACAGCGGCGGCAGCCAGCGCAGGTGGCTGGCGATCCACCATAGCGCCAGCAGCGACACGACGGTGATGGTGGAGATGCGCGAACTGGAGCCTTCGCCCGGCAAGCGGTAGCCGCAGACGGCCTTCATGCGGCGCGCGGGCGGCTTGGCGGCCACGGCGGCCGCGCCCGGCGCGGGCTCGAGTCTTTGAGCAGAAGCAGACATGTCGGACTCCTCAGGGCGTGGCATGGATCAGGTTGACGATTTCTTCGCGGTACCGGATGAACTCCGGATCGGCCTTGACCTCGCGGGCGTTGCCGCAGGCAATGAAGCGCCGGGCGAAGGGCAGCTCATAGGTATGCGCGATGCGGCCCGGCGAGGGCGTC
>NZ_JBFTSF010000660.1:0-789 GCF_056399905.1 Cupriavidus sp. 01L46 | reverse complement strand
CGATTCACCTAGGTGGCGCCACGCAGATACTCTTCGGTATTCGCGGGAGGCGGTGGGACAGTCATCCAGTTATATCGCAGTTCTATAACGAGCACTGGGTGCGTCCAGCAGCAGAGGATGTGCCGCATGGATCATCGAATGTGGAAAATGGGTGCTATTGGTGATCTGTCATAGAGCACAGTCTATTTTCGTATCGAAACGTGGAAAAGGACGATAGGAACATCGAATTCCGAATTTTCATGCGGAATCATTAACATCTATATTCGATGTTATAGAGATGCGTGAAAGATGTTAATTTATTTATAACGTCTGATGGAGTCGAGGGGGACTGTAGCGTATGAGTCCGTGGAGGTGAATTAGATTATCAGGAATGGGGCCGGTATGGCATGCAGGAGAATAGTGGATATGGCTGCTGTGGGTAGATTTTGGCGATGAAAGCTTCTCATCGAGTTATCAGGAATACTGGAATCCTCTATGCCCGTATGGGGGTTACCGTGTTCCTGTCGCTCTATACAACGCGCGTGACATTGAGTGCGCTTGGCGCGGGCGATTTCGGTATATTTAACGTTGTTGGTGGAATAATCGCTATGCTCAGTTTCCTAAATGCGAGCATGGCTGGTGCCACCCAGCGATTCATGTCTTACGCTCAGGGTGAAGGATCTGGGGAAAGGCAGCGGTATATTTTTAATATCGGCGTAATTCTACATTTAGTGATCGCACTCGCCGTAGTGAGCATCTTAGAGGCCGTTGGTTTTATTTTATTCGATGGGGTTCTAAAGATATCAATAG
>NZ_JBFTSF010000659.1:0-804 GCF_056399905.1 Cupriavidus sp. 01L46 | reverse complement strand
CTCCTGTTGAGTGAGATATACCAAAAGTATATGCCTACGGCCCAAGGCGTTCAATAGCGATTAGTGCCTTATGATGCTCAGGGATTGGCCGCTGCCAGCCAAACTCGTTCAAACACTGCAGTCCCCAATCACATCGTCACATCGTCACATCGTGACATCGCATGGAGCCATCCGTCATGACCCTGCATATCGGTATCGTTGCCTGCTCCGCCGAAGGCGCCGCGCTTTGCTACCGCACCATCTGTATGGAGGGGGCGCGGCTGCTCGGGCCGCATGCGCATCCCGAGATATCCATGCACACCCCGTCGCTTGCCGAGTACGTCAAGCACCTGGATCGCGGCGACTGGCAGGCCGTCGGTGAGTTGATGCTTACCTCCGCCGGGAAGCTCGCTGGCATGGGCGCGGATTTCCTGATCTGCCCCGACAACACCATTCACCAGGCGCTGCCGTACGTGGCGGCGCGTTCGCCGCGGCCCTGGCTGCATATTGCCGAGGTGGTGGCCGAGAGCGCGGCGGCGCGCGGTTTCACCCGCCTGGGCCTGACGGGAACGCGCTGGCTTGTCGACAGCGAGGTCTACCCCGAGAAGCTCGCCGCGCGCGGGCTCGGCTTTATGCGGCCTGACCCCGCCGAACGCGATGAAATCAACCGCATCATCATGGACGAACTGGTGGGCGGGATTGCCACCCCGGAAGCACTCACTTACTTCCAGCGGGTTATCGGGCGGATGAAGTCACAGGGTTGCGATGCTGTTGTGCTCGGCTGCACGGAAATCCCGCTGATCGTGAACGACGCGAACTCTGCGC
>NZ_JBFTSF010000658.1:0-813 GCF_056399905.1 Cupriavidus sp. 01L46 | reverse complement strand
AAGCACGACCGCCCGCCAGGGCCCACTGTGCTCTGGCGCGGCTTCTTCATCCTGCACGAGAGCATCAAGATGTATCGCATCTTCCGCCAGAACGAATGAAGTCATGTCGATGATTTGTGGGTAATCCTGAGCACACGTGGGAGAGGGGAGCAAACCTGAGGCATTAGCCGAAGCCGCTGAACAGGCCTGAGCCGCGCGCCATGACGACGGCTGTCTCACCCTTTCCCCTCACGACAACGCAGCTCCGGCTCTGTCTGCAACCGGAAGATCAGGCCGGCAGCGAATCCGACAAGCGGTTCTCCTTGCCATTGCCATTGCCATTGCCGTTCTCTTCGTCCGGCCAGTTGCGGCCGACCATCCACTCATACAACGTGGGCAGCACGATCAGCGTGAGCATGGTGGCGGTGATCAGGCCACCAATGATGACGATGGCCAGCGGGCGCTGCGTCTCCGAGCCGATGGCGCGCGAGATGGCCATCGGGAACAGGCCCAGCATGGCCAGCAGCGCGGTCATCAGCACCGTGCGCAGGCGGTCCATCGAGCCGGTCAGGACGGCCTGGCGCACCGGCATGCCTTCGTCGCGCAGCTGGTTGAAGTAGGTCACCATCACCACGCCATTGAGCACGGCCTGGCCGAACAGCGCGATAAAGCCGATCKCAGCCGACACCGACAGCGGAATGCCGGTGATGAACAGCGCAAACACGCCGCCGATCAGCGCGAACGGAATGTTCGAGATGATCAGGGTCGCGCTCTTGAACGACTTGAAGGCATTGAACAGCAGCAGGAAGATCACCAGAGCAGGAAGATCACCAG
>NZ_JBFTSF010000657.1:0-824 GCF_056399905.1 Cupriavidus sp. 01L46 | reverse complement strand
GTCCTCGCCTTTGTGCTCAGCAGCTTGCTCGGGCTGGCGCTGGCGCTGATGAAGCTGTCGCCTGCGCGCACGCTGTCGTGGGGCGCGTCCGGCGTGATCAACGTGATCCGCGGGCTGCCCATCATCGTGCAGCTGTTCTACATCTACTTTGTGCTGCCGGATGCGGGTATTCACCTGACGGCCTTCCAGGCCGGCGTGATCGGCCTGGGCATCGCCTACTCGGCCTACCAGGCTGAGAATTTCCGCGCCGGCATCGAGGCCGTCGACCCGGGCCAGCGCGAGGCCGCGCAGGCCATGGGCATGCGCCCGGCGCTGGTGATGCGCCGGGTGATTCTGCCGCAGGCGTTCCGCATCTCGCTGCCGCCGTACGGCAACACGCTGGTGATGATGCTCAAGGACTCGTCGCTGGTGTCCACCATCACGGTGGCGGAGATGACGCGTGCGGGCCAGCTGATCGCCTCGTCCACATTCCAGAACATGACGGTGTACACGCTGGTGGCGCTGCTCTACCTGCTGATGAGCTTGCCGCTGGTGTTCGGGCTGCGCCGGCTTGAACGCCGCCTTGGCGCGGGGAGGAAAAAGCCATGATCCGGATCGACAACCTGCAGAAGTATTTCGACGACCACCACGTGCTGCGCGGCGTGAGCCTGCATGTCGACGCGGGCGAGGTGGTCTGCCTGATCGGCCCGTCCGGCTCCGGCAAGTCCACCGTCCTGCGTTGCATCAATGGGCTGGAGTCCTACGAGGGCGGCGAGATCCGTGCCTTTGGCGAGCGCGTGGACCGCAGCGGCAAGGACATCCACCGGCTGCGCAGCCGCATGGGG
>NZ_JBFTSF010000656.1:0-827 GCF_056399905.1 Cupriavidus sp. 01L46 | reverse complement strand
CGTCATCCTCGTTTCGAGTTTGCAACTTGCTCCGCAGTCACGTCAGCCGTGTATCCATAATAGGCATACCGATAGCGCCCATATTTAGACCCGTATCCATAACGGTAAGCGTTCGGATCCAAGCCATTGAAGACCACGCCGCTGACGTCTGCATTAGCCTGACGCAATTGCTTTGCTGATTCCGTTACCTCACCAATGGTCGTCTTCTCGAAGCGGGTAACCAGGAAAACTGTGCCGCATCTTGCCGCCAAGATCGCCGTGTCGGAGACCGCAAGTACTGGAGGCGTATCGATCAGGACCAGGTCGTACTGCTCGCCCACATCCTGCAGTAGTTTTACCATCCGTTCGTTAAGCAATAGTTCAGCTGGATTTGGCGGAATGGCACCGGTACTGAGGAAGTCCAGGTTTTCGAAGACATTTCGGTGCACCGCCTGATCGAAACCCACCTTACCAATCAGCACGTCAGACAAGCCGTTTGTGCGTTCTTTCCCGAAGTACTGATTCAGGTGGCCCTTACGCATGTCGGCGTCCACAAGCAGCACGCGCTTACCACCCGTAGCCATAACCACGGAGAGGTTTGCGGAGATGAAGGACTTACCCACGCCAGGTGTTGGCCCTGTCAGTAAGACGCGGTTATTGTTAGCATCAAGCATCGCAAACTGTAGGGCCGTGCGAAGGCTTCGCAGACTCTCGATGGAGGGCTCGTTGGGATTGCGATCGGCAAGCAGGAATTTCCCACGCTTGCGCTGTTTAATCTCTTCGGTTAGGGCGGATTGCGCCACGGACAGCGGCACCGTGGCATAGACACTTAGTCCGGTATGTTGTTC
>NZ_JBFTSF010000655.1:0-829 GCF_056399905.1 Cupriavidus sp. 01L46 | reverse complement strand
GCCATTGACCGTGGCGCCGAGATTCAGCGCGATGGCCGCGCCCTCGACCCCGCTCTCGGCCACCGGCGCCAGGCTCGGCGCCAGCGGGTTGACCGTCACCGTCTCGGTGGTCCTGGTGGTGGTGCTGAGGTTGCCTTCGCTGTCGGTGGCGGTCGCGGCCACGCTCAGCGTGAAGTTGGCATCGCTGGTCGGCGTGATCGTCAGTGAGCCTAATGTCCAGCCATGGACATCGACCGTGGTGTGGCCAGCCGAAGCGGTGAAGCTGTGGCTGCCATCGCTCAACGTGGCGCCCAGCGGGATCGCGCCGACCACCAGCGAGGCCAGGCTGTTGCTGTCGCCGGCGAGGCCATTGACCGTGGCGCCCAGGTTCAGCGCGATGGCGGCGCCCTCGACTCCGCTCTCGGCCACCGGGGCCAGGGTCGGCGCCAGCGGGTTGACCGTCACCATCTCGGTGGCCATGGTGGTGGCGCTGAGGTTGCCCTCGCCGTCGGTGGCGGTGGCCGCCACGCTCAGTGTGAAGTTGGCGTCGCTGGTTGGCGTGATCGTCAGGGCCGACAAGGTCCAGCCATGGACATCGACCGCGCTGTGGCTCGCATCGGCGGTGAAGCTGTGACCACCCGCGCCGTCGCTCACAGTGGCACCGGCCGGGATCGCGCTGACGACCAGCGAAGCCAGGCTGTTGCTGTCGCCGGCCAGGCCGTTGACCGTGGCGCCGAGATTCAGCGCGATGGCCGCGCCCTCGACTCCGCTCTCGGCCACTGGCGCCAGGCTCGGCGCCAGCGGATTGACCGTCACCGTCTCGGTCGCCGTGGTGGTGGTGCTGAGGAGG
>NZ_JBFTSF010000654.1:0-831 GCF_056399905.1 Cupriavidus sp. 01L46 | reverse complement strand
GCGTCGAGATGCCGCGCTGGCGCAACTCCTTGACCAGCCGGTCCTGCAGCGTGCCATTCATTCGCTCCACACGGCCCTTGGCCTGGCTGCTGTTGGCGCACAGGCTTTCGATATTCAGCTCGTACAGCGCGCGCCCGAACTGCGTATGGTCCCGTCCCGTGGTGACGCCTTTGGCATTGACCCGGAAGATGCTGGCCTTGTCGCTGTAGAACGCCACCGGCTTGCCATGGCGCTCGATGTAAGCACGTGTCGCCGCAAAATAGGCGAAAGTCGATTCGGTCGGCACGAACAGCAACTGCATCAGGCGGCTGGTGGCATCGTCGACATAGACCAGCAGCGTGCACATGGGCGCGCGCTCCTCGAACCAGGCGTGCTCGCTGCCATCGATCTGCACCAGCTCACCCAGGCAGGCGCGGCGCTTGCGCGGCTGGTGCAGCTTGGGCGGGCGCAGCTTGCGTGGCACCCAGAAGCCGGCATCGATCATGATCCGGCGCACCGTCTCCTTGGCCAGCGCGATGCCATGGCGCTCGCGCAGCTTCTCGCAGGCGAGCGTGGGGCCGTAATCGGCGTAATGCTGCTGGATTAGCGCGCGTGCCTGCGCCTCGATCATCCGTGGCAGTTGGCGATGGCCTGGCTGCCCACGCTGGCGCGACAGCAAGCCCATAGGGCCATCGGCTCGCCAGCGCTGCACCAGCCGCCGGACTTGCCGCGCCGTCAGATCCAGGCGCTCTGCGGCGCGCCATTGCGCCAGCAGGCCCTCGGCCGTTGCCTGAATGACCTTGAAGCGRTCAACTTCGCGCAGACTCATGGTGATCAACCCTCGATCCTTCA
>NZ_JBFTSF010000653.1:0-845 GCF_056399905.1 Cupriavidus sp. 01L46 | reverse complement strand
GCCACCGACGGCGAGGGCAACCTCAGCACCACCACCACGGCCACCGAGGCGGTGACGGTCAATCCGCTGGCGCCCACCCTGGCGCCGGTGGCCGAGAGCGGGGTCGAGGGCGCGGCGATCGCGCTGAATCTCGGCGCCACGGTCAACGGCCTGGCCGGCGACAGCAACAGCCTGGCCTCGCTGGTGGTCGGTGCGATCCCGGCCGGTGCCACGCTGAGCGACGGCGCGGGTGGTCACAGCTTCACCGCTTCGGCCGGCCACACTGCGGTCGATGTCCATGGTTGGACCCTGTCGAGCCTGACCATCACGTCGACCAACGACGCGAACTTCACGCTGAGCGTGGCGGCAACCGCCACCGACGGCGAGGGCAACCTCAGCACCACCACCACGGCCACCGAGGTGGTGACGGTCAACCMGCTGGCGCCCACCCTGGCGCCGGTGGCCGAGAGCGGAGTCGAGGGCGCGGCCATCGCGCTGAATCTCGGCGCCACGGTCAACGGCCTGGCGGGCGACAKCAACAGCCTGGCCTCGCTGGTGGTCGGGGCGATCCCGGCCGGTGCCACTGTGAGCGACGGCAGCCACAGCTTCACGGCCGATGCGAGCCACACTGCGGTCGATGTCCATGGCTGGACCTTATCGAGCCTGACGATCACACCGACCAGCGACGCCAACTTCACGCTGAGCGTGGCCGCGACCGCCACCGACGGCGAGGGCAACCTCAGCACCACCACCACGGCCACCGAGGCGGTGACGGTCAATCCGCTGGCGCCCACCCTGGCGCCGGTGGCCGAGARYGGGGTCGAGGGCGCGGCGATCGCGCTGAATCTCGGCGCCACGGTCAACGG
>NZ_JBFTSF010000652.1:0-849 GCF_056399905.1 Cupriavidus sp. 01L46 | reverse complement strand
CGTTAAGACCCCCCGCGAAGAGGCGCACAAGGTTGACCGGATTCAAGAGACTGAACCGAAGTCCCGCCTCTCCGTCCTTCAAGAGCACCGATCGAAAGGTCGCAAGGCTGGCCTTGCCGTGCAGACCGTAATACGCAGCGGTGATGGAGCCTCCGGACACGCTACTAATGAATGCGACGTCCTCGAGCAGGGACGCGCCCCCGGTACCTCTCATGGCGTCGAGCCCCTGCAGCGCGCCGAAGGCGAAGGCTGCGGCTCGCGTGCCACCGCCGGAGAACGACATGGCGACGGTTGTCTGGCCGCCGACGTCCGTGGGTTCGCGCATGGCCGCGGATGCGCTGCCAGCCGCGGCCTGAGGCAGATTGCGCGGAGCATTGTGAGGAAGCGACCCGCAGGCACTGAGCCCCACGAGTAGAAGCAGCATCAGAGTGCGGTAGGCCCCGCCGCAGGCGTGTCGCTCTCTCGCTGCCCCGCCCATTCGCCAAGGCATGCTGCTCTTGCGGCGAAGAGTAT
Source organism: Cupriavidus sp. 01L46 (assembly GCF_056399905.1). Lineage (NCBI taxonomy): Bacteria > Pseudomonadati > Pseudomonadota > Betaproteobacteria > Burkholderiales > Burkholderiaceae > Cupriavidus > Cupriavidus sp. 01L46. Next base: position 336 of record NZ_JBFTSF010000652.1, on the reverse strand, counting down.
GGTCATGTCGAAACTTCCACATTGGACTAGGTCAGAACGTGCTCGGCGTGGTGGCGGCCCGCAGGAAGGGAGGGGCGAGTTTGGTTGCCGCCAGGATCCGGTGTGTCCGGGTCCCTCTGAATATTACGGCATCTCCATGGAGGCTGCACGACCCGCAGATGGCGCCTGAGCAGCTTCGGGAGAAAGTTGGGGGGCGGACGAAGTCGATCAGGTACTGAATGCTAACTTGACCGACCTTGGTTGGTTCCCTTGGTGCCACGCCGCTAGCGGTCATATTCAATCTCCTCCAAGTTATCGGAGCCGCGACAGTCGGGATGGGTGTATTCGAGTTGAATG
>NZ_JBFTSF010000651.1:0-855 GCF_056399905.1 Cupriavidus sp. 01L46 | reverse complement strand
GCCGTGGCCAGCGTCGCGCCCAGCGACCAGCCCAGCAGCAGATAGGGCCCTTGTGGCTGGGCGACACGCCATTCGCGAACGTAGTCGGCCGCGATCGACGCCAGCGACGTGTCGCGCCACGCCGGATCGCCCAGCGCCCGCGACTGGAAGCCATAGACCGTCCGCGCCTTGCCGAGCTGGCCCACGATGGCGTCGTAGTCGAACAGCGTGCCCAGCGCGGCATGGACGCACGCCACGGGCGGCAGGGCGCCGCCGGCGGGGCCCTGCGCCAGCACCCGCAGCGCTGTGGCCGCCACGGGCGCGGCTTCCGCATCGGGCAGCAACTGGCCGATGGTCGGCGTCCGCATCAGGTCGCGCAGCTTCAGGTCGATTCCCAGCGCCTTGTTGGCCCGCACGCGCGAAATCACCTTCAGGCTCAGCAGCGAGTCGCCCCCGAGCGTGAAGAAGTTGTCGTCAAGGCCGACGCGCTCCACGCCCAGCACCTCCTGCCAGACCTGCGCCAGCCAGCGCTGGGCTTCGTTGCGCGGCGCCACGAAGTGCTCGGCACCCTCGGCCTCCGGCGCCGGCAGCGCGTGACGGTCCAGCTTGCCGTTCGGGGTCAGGGGCAGGGCGTCGATCACGACGAACGCCGCCGGCACCATGTAGTCGGGCAATTCGGCGGCCAATGCCGTGCGCACGGCGGCCACGTCGATCTGGGCAGCGCTGACCGGCACCACATAGGCCACCAGCCGCGCGCCGGAGGGGCCCTCGACAGCCAGCACCGCCGCATTGCCCACACCCGCCTGCGCCAGAATCCGCGCCTCGATTTCGCCCGGTTCGATCCGGAAGCCGCGAATCTTCAGTTGCTGGTCGATC
>NZ_JBFTSF010000650.1:0-871 GCF_056399905.1 Cupriavidus sp. 01L46 | reverse complement strand
GTGGCCCGGTTCGCGGGGCCGTGCTCGCACCACACCGCGCTCGTCCTCCGAGACAAAACCACGAAACCAGCCACACCCGAAACGGCGCAGCCCCTCGCGCCGCGAACGGCAGATGTGGGAACGGTCACCGCATGCGAGGCCAGGGGCTGCACCACGTAACCATTGGGTCATGCAGTTGCGATGTCCTCTGGGTCGGTAGGATTCGCCAGCCAACACTCCGGGCCGTACGACGCAACCACCGAGGCCCAGATAGCCTTATTGCTCTGCCCCCGGCAGGGCGGCTTTCTTTTCGTTAGTTTTCTTTGCCGGTCAAAGAAAAGTGACCGGCAGCCCCCGCAGGGGGATGTCGTATGGCCCTTGGGTCCAAAAACCAACACCGAAAAAATCAAAGCCCAACCACAAAACAAGAGCCAACGGTTCTGCCCTTGGGTCCAAAAACCATCATCGATCCCAAAAGCCAAAAGCGCCCAACGCCTAAAAAGCCCCAGCCCGCCCCCCAAAAATCACCGAAAAAACCCACTCGGCGGCACCCCAAACTGCCTCCTAAACATAGTAGAAAACGCACTAGGACTCTCATATCCCAGATCCAACGCCACATCCACCACCTTAGCCCCGGCGGCCAGCCCCTCCAACGCCGACAGCAACCGAGCCTGCTGCCGCCACTGCCCAAACGTCATCCCGGTCTCCCGAGCAAAGCGCCGCTGAATGGTCTTGGGATCCACTCCCAGCCGCTCCCCCCATTGCGCCAAAGTCAGCGCTGTATCGGGCGCCCCCACAATCGCATCGCAGATCTCCCGCAATCCGGCATCGGCAGGACGCGGCAAGTGCAACGGCAAGGTCGGCACCAGCATGACTTCATCCAGCAATAACC
>NZ_JBFTSF010000649.1:0-1369 GCF_056399905.1 Cupriavidus sp. 01L46 | reverse complement strand
GCGTTATAGAGAAACGGGATCGTGCCAACGAAGTTGTACAGCGATGCCTGCCCACGCAGGAACACCTCGACATTCTTCACCACCGCATACGACAGCTCCATCCCCAGCGTATGGTTTGACTTGATCGGGGAATAGCCGTAAGCACTCGTGCGGCTATCGACGTTGCTGCGCAACAGGTACTGGAACTGGTAGCCCAGCCGCGCGCTGAAGTTCTCGTACTTCCAGCGCCAGGAGCCACCCAGGTTCAAAAAGCCAGCCGTGTAGTTGAAATCGTCGTTGATGTTCAGGCCGTACTGGCTGGCGTCCGTTGAAAAAGACGCCGACTGCAAGTTGGTGTTGCCCACACGGCAAGGCGCGGCCAGGTTGCCGTTGGCAATATTGTCCGAGCCAATGCTCACATTGAAATTGCACCCGCCCTGCTGCAGCCGCGTATTGATGTTGCCGATTGTCACTCGGCTCACGCCCAGGCCAATAAACCCGGTGAGCTTGTTGCGCTCGGTAAGGTCGCCAGAAAAAATCACATCGGCCTGGCCCTGGATGTCGTTGGCGTCCTTGACCGTGACGGTGTTGAACGTGGCATTCCTGACCTTGAGCGCGGACGAGCGGGTCAGGCTGCGGTTAAAGACGTCCACGGTCTTGTTGACCATGTCATAGCTGGCCTCCACGCGGAATGACGTGAACTCGCCCGTAGCGGGCTCAGCCTGCAGAAACACATCGTCGGGGGCCGCATGGGCAACGCCGACGCAAGACAAACCCAGCATCAAGGCACCGGCATGGCGGAGCYGGCGCGTGCGATACAACAGCATAAGGAGACTCCGAGGCCAGGGGCGGACCTCATCCGTGGCGTCAGCCAGTTCGTGGTCCGGCCGACTGCACACAAAAAGAAGCCGGTCACCCGTCACAAGCACCAGAAGGCGCACATGACGGATGACCGGGCAGGCCCTCCCCTGACCATGGAGAGGGCTTCACGACGCACCGATCAGGGGTTCAGCGTGACCGAGGTCGTGATGCCGTTGCCGCTAACCGTGGACTTTTCGGTCTGCACCGTCCGCGCCAGCGTCTTCTGCGGGCTGCTGCTGACCAGCGTAGCGACGTTCACCGCCTTGCCGCCCTGGCCCGCCACCGMGAACGTCACGGGGAAGGTGCTGGTCGCCTTGGGCGTAATGGCATCGATCTGCGCCGCGTTCAGCGCGCTTGCGCTCTTCAGCTTGGCCAGGAAGACCGAGAAAGGCAGGCTCAGTGCACCGCCGCCGGCATACAGATTGTCCGCGACCGCGTTGGTCAGGCTCCCCTTGGCGGAAGTGCTCCCGCCCGTGGCAACGCGGAACGAGTATGTGGTGTTGGCAGGCACTTGCGCGCCCGTCAGCAC
>NZ_JBFTSF010000648.1:0-899 GCF_056399905.1 Cupriavidus sp. 01L46 | reverse complement strand
GGTTCAAAATGCGATTGACGCCCTTCGTGAGCGCGAGATCGTATGGAAAGAGTCGCGAGGGTCGTACGAGATCGAAGATCAAGCGTGGCTGAATTGGCTCCGCGCCAGAGGCCTGACGTCCTGAAGAATGCGGCAATGCGATGCGCCAGGCGAGCGGTCACCGAAACGACTTGGTGACCTGACCCGGCTGGGCGGCCAAGTCGTGCCGCTCCAGCAAGTGAAGAAATCTCAAGATCGTGCTTTCGTCTGGCAACCGCGCCATGGCATCGTCCAGGTCAGCGAACTCGCGATAGAGCGGCACATCATGAAGCGCTTCTTCCATGGCCGGATCTGACAGGCCGAACCACTGCTGCAGGAAGTGAACGCGCAACATCGTCCCGATCGGAAATGGTGGGCGTCCGGTCCTTCAATGCGGGGCGGACGGTAGAGTTTTTCCGCGTCGGGTAGCACAAGAAAACGACCCCGCCAGTTTCGAGGCATGCGACGGCGTCGAGAATTGGGGACGCCGCGGTGGGGTCCATGCCCGATGGCATGAAGTTGGGGGCATGCGAAGATTCGCCCAAACCGCTATCACATGCACGCGTCCCTCGCGGTGTGGCCACAACTCCCGGGCGCCTGCCATGGCCGTTGTGACAGCGTGCACATCCCCCTCGCGCAGAAAATGGGTCGTGAACTGCCGGCCTAAACTTCCTTCGTGTCGAATATGAGCATGTCAACACCGGCCTGGGCAAAATTGGCCACGTCAGCTGCTGCGGCGGCGCCCTCAGGCGAAGCCATTGCCTGCTGGAGCGCCGCCAGCGAATCGAAGCTCAGCACCGCAGCCAGGTGAAATGGCGAATCGCCGGCCGGGCTTGCAACCGAGCCGCTGCTGACCTCGTAGCGTCGCAGGCCGGCGATCT
>NZ_JBFTSF010000647.1:0-929 GCF_056399905.1 Cupriavidus sp. 01L46 | reverse complement strand
ATGCTGGCTACCCGGATCTCGTTCATGAACGAGCTGGCCAACCTGGCGGACGTGGTTGGGGCGGATATTGAACTGGTACGCCAAGGTATTGGTTCCGACCCCCGCATTGGCTACAGCTTCCTGTATGCCGGCACCGGCTACGGTGGATCCTGCTTCCCTAAGGATGTACAGGCGCTGGAGCGGACGGCGGCGGAATATGGCCAAACGCCGCGCATCCTGGCTGCGGTGGAGGCGGTCAACGAGGACCAGAAACGCATTCTGGTGCAGAAGATCGTTGGCCACTATGGCGAAGATCTCTCCGGTTTGACGTTCGCGCTCTGGGGGCTGGCGTTCAAGCCCAATACAGACGATATGCGCGCGGCGCCGAGCCGAGTGGTGATCAAGGAACTGCTTGCCCGTGGCGCGAGCGTCCAAGCATTTGACCCCGTGGCGATAGAAGAAGCGAGGAAAGCCATTCAGGTGGACCTCGCTGCAAACCCCGCCGCCGCAATGCGAATCCGGTTCGCATCAGACCAGGCGGCAGCACTGATCGGAGCCGATGCACTCGTGGTGGTGACGGAATGGAAGTCCTTCCGATCACCGGATTTCGCAGCACTTGGTGCTGCGCTGCGTGAGCCCGTGATCTTCGATGGCCGCAACTTGTATGACCCGGCCGAATTAACACAGCGCGGTTTCATCTACTACGCCATAGGACGCGCTACCACCTCTTCCCGCAAAAACGGGATCCAAGTGTCAACGCCGAGCAACAAGAAACGCAACCAGCAATTTACCGGAGAGGCACGATGAAACCACTGTCCGGCAGCGAAGTACTCGGCGCGTTCATCAACGCTGTGAGCTGGGACGAAGCCATTGCCTCCATACATAAGTGGGCTAAGGCACACGAGTCACGCTACGTCTGCATCTGCAACGTCCATTCCGTTGTCACGGCA
>NZ_JBFTSF010000646.1:0-932 GCF_056399905.1 Cupriavidus sp. 01L46 | reverse complement strand
ATTATTTGCAGGGGTAGCCAACCGCAATGCAGCGGTGAGTCTTCCGGCCGACTCAGTGTCGCCGGAAGGCGTGCTTGAATGCCCATGTGGCACAAGGAGAGTTCGGATGGAAACACCAGCCGTCATCATTCCAGTCGTCCTGTGTGGTGGCTCGGGTACCCGTCTTTGGCCGCTCTCGCGCGAAGGCTATCCTAAGCAGTTTCTCCGGTTGCTGAGCAACCGGTCGTTGCTGCAGGAAACCCTTCTGCGAGTGAAGCGGATCGCCGGAATCGGTGCTCCGATGCTGGTCTCTAACCACGCACATCGCTTTATGGTCGCAGAGCAGGCTCTCGAAGCGGGTATCGACGATGCCACGCTGATTCTAGAGTCCCATGCTCGGAACACCGCGCCAGCCGCCGCAGCAGCAGCTCTGCAAGCCATGTCAACGGGCGAAGATCCTCTATTATTACTATTGCCTTCAGATCAGCTGATTCGCGATATAGATGCATTTGCGTCGGCCGTAATTCATGGGGTGGCCGCCGCGAAGGAAGGTGCCATAGTTACCTTTGGTATTGTTCCCACGGAGCCTGCTACCGGTTACGGATATATCAAGGCAGGATTTCCACAAGGTGACTCGATACTCGATGTGGAGCGCTTCGTGGAGAAACCGTCCTTCGAGCGTGCTAGCCAGTATTTGGCAGAAGGCAACTATTTTTGGAACAGCGGCATATTTCTGTTTCGGGCTTCCACATTCCTCGCCGAATTAGGGAAGTTCGCGCCAGAAATACTTGCCGCCGCACGCGAGGCCGTTAGCAATGGCCAGAGAGATCAAGATTTCTTCAGATTGCACTCGGAATCCCTGGAGAGTTGCCCCAGCATATCCATCGATTATGCTGTGATGGAGCACACTCGGCATGCCCGTATGGTGCCATTGGCCGCGGAGTGGAGTGACG
>NZ_JBFTSF010000645.1:0-932 GCF_056399905.1 Cupriavidus sp. 01L46 | reverse complement strand
GGTTGGCTCCCCGTGGCACTCCCGGAAGGCAGCCTTGCTCCGGGATGCGGACTCAGCGGCGCGAAAACGCCATGCACCACCCGTGAGGACTGATAAGGCCCTCCAGAATCTTGCAGGTGCCAGTTTCGGAATCCGGTGCTGTCGAGGGCCTGAACGAAGTACAGTCGGAGCACGATTTCCCATCCTTAGGGCTCTCCTGGTAGTGGAGCATCCCCTTCGTCGCGGAAGCGGCCTTGGCGGCAGGTGAGTGAATCGCGATCGGAATCAGAGCAATGGATCCGAGCATGATGGTGCCGCGACGAAGCAAGTTTCGGCGGGACAACGGTATGACTTTTTTCACGGTGTTTCCTCCCTGATACGGGCTCAGAACATGAACCACGCATAGAAGAACAGCGTGTTGTTATCCGCTGCGCGTCTGAGCGTCGAATCGTAGTTCGAGTGGCTACCATTGAACTTGGTATAGCCCGTATATTGAAGACCAAATCGGACGTTCATTTGCGGGTCAAAGGCAAACTTGAATTTCGGCCAATAGTTCAGCTCGACGAGATAGCCCGTCGTATCCGGCTTGCCTGTTGTCGTGCCAAATCTGGCGAAATCGGCGTCGCCCGTCACCTTGAATGCACCGGCGGTAATGCCATAGGTGCGGTCGAACAGATAGGTGATCTTCGCTCGGGTCGAACGCAGGCTCGAGCTGGGATTGTCATTGCTCCCGTTGGGAAAGCCGGATCGCCAGTCGGTTTTTTCGTGGATCATGGCGGCCTGTGCGCTGATGATGTGGCGATCATCCTTGCTGAAGAACTGGTATTGGGCATCGAAACCAAGATCGCGAAACCGGTCCGCGGGTGTTCCGCCGCTGTCCGGCACTTCGACCGAGGCAATGGTTCCAAAGTGGCCGATCATGAAGTTCTGGTGTTCATTGCCGATGGTATAAG
>NZ_JBFTSF010000644.1:0-933 GCF_056399905.1 Cupriavidus sp. 01L46 | reverse complement strand
AGCGGGACGTGCGTGTGGATACCGAGCTCTATACCAACCTGCTCAACAACGCGCAGCAACTGCGCATCGTCAAGGCAGGCCAGGTCGGCAACGTGCGCGTGGTGGACTTCGCCGAACCCGCGGACGATCCGATCCGTCCGCAACGCGCCATGCTGGTGCTGATCAGCGGCGGCATCGGCCTGGTGCTGGGGGCCTTGCTGGCCTTCCTGCGCAAGGCCTTGTATGGCGGCGTGGAGCATCCGGAAGAGATCGAGCGGATGCTGGGCGTGCCGGTCTGCGCGGTGGTGCCGCGCAGCCAGACGCAGCTGCGCCTGCAGCGCGAGCTGCGCGCCTCCGGCAGCAGCGGGCTGGGGGTGCTGGCGGCACGCGCGCCGGATGACATCGCGGTGGAAGGCGTGCGCGCCTTGCGCACCACGCTGCAGTACGCGCTGCACACCGCCCGCAACAACGTCGTGATGCTGACCGGCTCGCGCCAGGATGCCGGCAAGTCGTTCCTGTCCGTGAACCTGGCCGCGCTGGTCGCGTCAGGGCGCAAGCGCGTGCTGCTGATCGACGGCGACATGCGGCGCGGCGAGGTTCACGTGCACTTCGGGCTGTCGCAGGTGCCGGGGCTGGCGGACACGCTGATGGGCACGGACATCGACTCCGTGGTGATCCGCGAGGTGCTGCCGGGCCTGGATGTGCTGACCCGCGGCAGCTTGCCGCCCGATCCGGCGGAGCTGCTGATGAGCGATCGCTTCCACGCCATGCTGGACCTGTTCAAGCAACGCTACGACATGGTCATCATCGACACGCCGCCCGTGCTCGCTGTCACGGATGCCACGCTGCTCGGGCGGCATGCGGGCACCACCTTGCTGGTGGTGCGCCACGGCCGGCATTCCGCGGCCGAGGTCACCGAGACCGCGCGGCGCCTGACCAACGGCGGCGTGACCC
>NZ_JBFTSF010000643.1:0-936 GCF_056399905.1 Cupriavidus sp. 01L46 | reverse complement strand
CTAAACAGCAGGAGTCCGTACGGCTCAGTTCCCAACTTTTAGGCTCGTACTGACCGAGGCAAAGAACATAGCCTTGCACGGCTGAAGAGAAGCGTAAATGAACCGACCACCGGACCCTCTGGACGTTGGTAGGTGATTTTCTAAAGCAACCACGTTGCTGCAAGCGCGTAACAAGAGGAGTGATCCCAGTCCAATTGAAAGGGAAACGACTATGGCCGCCAGACATCGCATCCGGTGCATTAGAAGGGCCGATCGCCAGGGCGTGCATGAGCGCATACTCAGCATCGGCGGTGTAAATTGGGACGGGCGCCCTTGGATATTAAGTCTTGCTACGGCCATCGCTGGGATTGAAAGCGGCACCTTAAATTTTTACGTGACCGATGAATGTGGTTACTCCACTTATGTGATCGTCGCTCTTCACGATGGTCACAAATATCTCAAGACGGAGAACGATGGCCTCCAGCCTGTAAATCTGCTTAGTCTTCCTGAGTGTCCCTGGAGAGAACCACCGGGGCGGTAGCGAGAAACCCAGTATGGGCGGCATAAACAACATCTGACTTGCAAGTAAATTGCACCGAGGGCGTTATGATTGAAAGAAAGCAAGTGGATTCCTTCAAAGTCCAACACGTCAACACTGGAACAATCCACGATGTCGCTGTCTATGAGCGCCGGATTGAAGGTTACCCAGTGCTGGACTTCGAAACCAATGGCGGAAGCTGTCTTCGGCGAATCTCCAAAAATCAGTTCGAGATGCCGGCAACGAAGGCCAGGTTCACTCGCGCATGAATGATATCCGCCAGCGCCGCGCACGATATCCGGCCGACCCGGGTGCCAACCGGGTCCTGGGCGGGGTCGCCTTGCTCGGCTATGCTACCGACCTGGGCGGGCGGGCGCGCGCGCCACTAACCCCGTCGATGCCGACGCCGGCATCGGTAC
>NZ_JBFTSF010000642.1:0-957 GCF_056399905.1 Cupriavidus sp. 01L46 | reverse complement strand
GCCGGCATCGCCGGCCGGCGTATCCGCCGGGCGGACGTCTTGATCAGAATCGGACAAGGTATTCACATTCGGATGTTGCATGGTGTTCAGTTGGACACGCGCTGGTCGTGCTCGTCGTGCTCGCTGGGGTGCGCCGGATTCGTCGTGGACGCCCCCGGGACTTCGGACGCCTGCGCGCCGGAGGCCACTTGTGCGTGGTAACCGTTGGCGGGCGTGTCCGTTTGCTCATTTGTCTCACCGTCTTCGACGGCTTGCTCCTCGGCTGTGTCGCCGGACTGCGCGCCGGCGGGGTCGGCGGACACCGGCTCGCTCGCCAGCTCACTGCCTGGCCCGGGCGTCGCCGGCACTTCCGACTCGGCCTCGGACGCGGGTGTGAACCCGGCTTCCGCTTGCGCCAAAGCCTCCTTCCTTTCAAACGCATCCACCAAATCGGCGATGCCATCCGTGGCGCCGGCCGCAAGACCGTCGGGGGCAACCACGCCGGAAGGGGTCGGTTCACCCTCTCTGGCATCCGCCGCAACCAGTGTGGCAGCGCCGGCCTGATCATCGCCCGGTTCCGCGAATGCCTCTTCGTCGCTATCCGCCGGCACCGTGCCCAGCGCCTCGAAGTCAATCGGCTCCTGATTCAGCAGCGCGACCTGCGCCTGGGCCTGGATGTCTTCCAGCGGCGGCAATTCATCTAGCGTACGCAGGCCAAGATCATCAAGAAAATTCTTGGTGGTGGCATAAAGCGCAGGCCGTCCGGGCACGTCACGGTGGCCGATCACCTCGATCCAGCTGCGATCCTCGAGCTTCTTCACGACTTCGGTGCTGACCGCGACACCGCGGATTTCCTCGATATCGCCCCGTGTGACCGGTTGCCGGTAGGCGATGATCGCCAGCGTCTCCATCACGGCGCGGGAGTACTTGGGCGGCTTTTCGGGATTCAGCCTATCCAGGTATTCACACATGACAGGG
>NZ_JBFTSF010000641.1:0-957 GCF_056399905.1 Cupriavidus sp. 01L46 | reverse complement strand
CTCGAAAGGCGCACGATGAGCATTGTGATAGATCGCTTCGACCATATCGTCCTGAATGTGAAGGACGTGGAGACCAGCGCGGCGTGGTACGAGAGCGTGCTGGGCATGCAGCGCGAGGACTTCGAATCGCGCACCGGCAAGCGGGTCTCGGTGCGCTTCGGCCAGCAGAAGATCAACCTGCGCCCGATCGATACGGACATCGTGGCGTGGTTCACCGGCGTCCACCCGACCACCGGCAGCGACGATCTCTGCTTTATCACCCACAACACGCTGGAGAGCGTGATCGCGCACTGGCTTGCGCACCATGTGCCGATCGAGGCAGGCCCGGCGGCGCGCACCGGCGCGCTCGGCCCGATGACCTCGGTCTATTGMCGGGACCCGGACGGCAACCTGATCGAAGTGGCGGCCTATCCAGGACACTGAGCGCCGGATGCGGCGTCCACTGGCACTGGAATCAGCGCTTGCCGTCGAGCAGGTCGTTCAGCACGTCGTCAAATGCCGCTTGCGCATCTTCCAGCGCCTGCAGCGATGCATCGAAGGTCTGCAGCGCCATTTTTGACGGCTTGCCGCTGCCCTGCGGCGCAAACTGCCCCTGCAGCGCGGTAAAGGCCACCTGCACCTGGCGGGTGGCGTTGACGACGCGCTCCATCGCCTGGGCTTCCTCCGCGCGGTTTTCTACGTCGTTTTGCTGGTCTTTCGGGTCTTTCTGGTCGTTTTGTTCTGTCATGCCTTTGGCTCCGTGCGCGGCCGCACCGGCCGCTGTTGATGTGAGGCGTATCGTACAAGAATCGTACAAGAACTTGCGCACGGGTTGCCCGGTCGAATGCCGTGCCCCCCGGAAAATGATCCGGGAGACGCCAGGAAACGCTCCCCGCATTGCGCTGTAAAGCCAGGCAGAACAAACCCTCCGAAACCATGCCCCCCCAGTCACGCAAGGCCCTCGCCGCCGTCCTGCTG
>NZ_JBFTSF010000640.1:0-1567 GCF_056399905.1 Cupriavidus sp. 01L46 | reverse complement strand
GTGGAGGTGCTGGATTGCTTGAGGCCGCCGAACGGCGCGTTGATCAGGTTGCCCGTGGTGGTGCGGTTGATCTTGACCGTGCCCGACTGGATGTCATGCGCGAAGTCGTGCGCATAGCGCGGGTTGCTGGTCACGATGGCGGCCGACAAGCCGTACTCGGTGTCGTTGGCCTTGGCGATGGCGTCGGCGTAGCTGCTCACCTCGATGATGGCGATCACCGGCCCGAAGATTTCCTCGCGGGCRATGCGCATCTGCTGGGTGACGCCGGTGAAGACGGCCGGCGAGACATAGAAGCCCTTGTCGTATGGCTCGCCGCCCAGGCGGTCGCCGCCGCACAGGTGCGTGGCTTCGGCCTTGCCGGCTTCCACATAGCCGAGCACCGTTTCGAGCTGCTTGCGRGTCGCGAGCGGGCCCACGTCCATGCCAGGCGTCATGCCGCTGCCGATCTTCAGGGTCTTGACCTTGGCCAGCAATTTCTCCGTATAGGCGGCCTTGACCGAAGCCATCACCAGCACGCGGCTGGTGCCGGTGCACGCCTGGCCGCTGAGCGACAAGCCGCCCTTGATGGTGAGGTCCACCGCGCGGTCCAGGTCGGCGTCTTCCATCACGATCAGCGGGTTCTTGCCGCCGAGTTCCATCTGCGTGCGCGTGCTCAGCGACACCGAGCGATGGATATGCTGGCCAGCCGCCGTGGAGCCGGTAAAGGAGATCGCACGCACCGCCGGTGCTTCGGTAATGGCCGCGCCCACGTCGCCGGCACGGCCGGTGATGAAGTTGAGCACGCCCTTGGGGATGCCGGCTTCGACAAACGCCTGCGCCAGCCGGTAGCCGCTCAGCGGCGCGTCCGACGAGGGCTTGAACACCACGGTGTTGCCCGCGATCAGCGCCGGGGCAATCTTGCGCGCCGGGATCGACACCGTGTCGGGATCGTCCTGGGGATAGGTCTCGCCGGAGAAGGACTGCCCTTCCACGGCATAGAAGCGGATGGTCTGCGCGGAGCGCAGCACTTCATCCTTGCTCAGGTTGAGCGCCTTGCCTTCTTCGCGGGTCAGTTCCTCGGCGATCTGGCCTGCGTTGGCTTCCAGATAGTCGGCGGCGCCGTTGAGGATCTTGGCACGCTTGGAGATGGGGGTTTTCTTCCAGGCGTCGAACGCGGCCGCGGCGGCGGCCACGGCGGCCTGCGCGTCATCCGCGGTCGAGGCCTGGAAACGGCCAACGATATCGCCGGTATCGGCCGGGTTGACGTTGTCGAAGGTGCGCCCGCTGGCGCTCTTCGACCATTCGCCGTTGATGTAGTTGTTGAATTCGTCTGTCTTTGCCACTGCCATGATATTCAAGCCTTTCATCTGCTCAGGCCCCGGGCGGGGCCGTCAATGCCAATGCGATGCCGCGATTCCGCCCAGGGGCGGGCTCAGGCAGCCATGTCCAGTTCAGGCAGGGGAATTTCCTGAGCGACGTAGTCGTGATAGAGGGCGGTGGTGTAGAGCAGGCGCATCTGGGCGCCGATCTCGCAGATCTTGAGGCAGCGCTGCTGCAGCTCCGGGGTGTTGGCGTGTTCCAGCACGAT
>NZ_JBFTSF010000639.1:0-977 GCF_056399905.1 Cupriavidus sp. 01L46 | reverse complement strand
GGAAAGCCGGTGCGCTCGGCCGGCTTGCCATCATCCTTGGAGAACAGCCCGGCCTGCCCCGAGCCAATGGCGCGCGCGATCTCGAAACGCTTGACCATTTGCCCCGAACTGGCCCATGCGCTCTCCGCTGCCGGGAAACCGTCCGGCGTGATGCGGCCATAGAGCGGCTCGCCAAGCTGGTTAAGCCAGCCGATGGCGGGGCGCAGGTTGGCCACCGTGCGGCCGTCATACGCCAACCGCAGCGACGAAGCCACGAACTGCATCGGGTCCTTGAACTTGCGCGTGCCGGAGGCCAGCGTGGTGTTCAGCTCAGGCGACAGGAACAGCGTGCGCAGCACCGCCGCGATATCGCCATCGGTCTGCGTGAAGGTGCCTGCCATGCGATTGACGAGCGAAGGCGGCGGCGTATCGCCGACGAAGTGCGCGGCGAGCTTGTAGGAAATGAAGCGCGCGGTGGCCGGATCGCGGCTGAGAATGTCCACCGCCTGCTCTACCTCGTGGAAGCCGGTCGGCTCGATACGATGGCCAAGCAAGGTCTTGGGCCCGAAGTCGTGCCGGTTCGGGTTGAACTCGAACAGCCCGCCCGCGCGGTAAAGCGCCTGCTTTTGCGGCGCGAGCTTGGGCGGCTCGCCGCTGACGTTGATGCCCAGGCCGGTCAGCACGCGGGCCAGCTCCTGCACATCCTGCTGGGTATAGCGCGAGCCGCTCGGGCCGCCGGACACGCCCAGCGTGTGCAACTCCATCAGCTCGCGCGCATAGTTCTCGTTGATGCGGTTGACCGCGCTCTGCGCGTTGTCCAGGTACTCCAGCATGGCGGGCGATGTCACGGTCGCCATCAGCAGGTCGCGGAACTTGCCCAGCGCATGCGGGCGCACCGCCTTGTCCTCGTAGTCAGCCAGCACCCAGCGCACCGAGCCCTTGCCGGAGTACACGCTGAAGTGGTTCATCCAGAACCACGTCATCTGTTCGCGCAGCTG
>NZ_JBFTSF010000638.1:0-1005 GCF_056399905.1 Cupriavidus sp. 01L46 | reverse complement strand
GGGCAGCGCATTACGCTGGGCTGCAAGCTTGAGCTTGCTTGCCAGGGCAACGGCGCACATGTTGTACGTGCGCTTGTCGATATCGACGAAACCGACGTCGGMACCGCAATAGCGCGCGCAATTGGCCGACGCGACAAAGGTGTTCGGGGTGGTCCAGACAGTGTCCCCGGGTCCCACGCCAAGCGCCATGCACGCGATGTGAAGCGCAGAAGTTGCACTATTGACGGCAACTGCGTGCTCGGCCCCGACATAAGTCGCTATCGCCGATTCGAATGCCGGCACGGCCGGCCCCTGCGTCAGGAAGTCGGACTCCAGGACCGCCACTACCGCCTGGATATCTTCCGCCGAAATATCTTGCCGGCCGTATGGAATCATGCCATTGCCTTGGCGTTGAATTCACGGATTTCCTGAGGGTTCAGGAAATGCGGATTGTTGCCGGAGTTATATTCGAAGCCCTGGCTAACCTGTTCGCCCTGTTCACCCAGCGCATTGACCGTGTAGTCGATGTCCGAGTGGTGGAACTTGATCGTCGGGCGCAGAACGTAGTGATCCGAGAATTCCAACGTGAGATGGGAATCGTCGGACGGACACATGATCTCGTGGAGCTTCTCGCCCGGACGAATGCCAATCACACGGGTCGCTACGCCAGGCGCGACTGCCTCGGCCAGGTCCGTGATACGGATCGACGGGATCTTGGGCACGAAAATTTCGCCGCCATGCATCCGCTCGAAGTTCTTCAGCACGAAATCCACCCCATCTTGCAGGCTGATCCAGAAGCGAGTCATCTCTGCGTGCGTAATCGGCAGTTCCTTCTCGCCCCTCGCCAGCAGCTGCTCGAAGAAAGGCACAACCGAGCCGCGGGAGCCGACCACGTTTCCGTAGCGAACCACGGCGAACGAAGTCTGGTTGGCGCCTACCATGTTATTGGCCGCGACAAACAACTTGTCGGACGCCAGCTTGGTCGCGCCATAGAGGTTGATCGGATTGGCGGCCTTGTCGGTCGAC
>NZ_JBFTSF010000637.1:0-1010 GCF_056399905.1 Cupriavidus sp. 01L46 | reverse complement strand
GCGCAGCAGCGCGCGCAGGTCGTAGCCTTCGGTGGCGAACAGGCACAGGTAGAGCCGGCCTTCGGTCGACAGGCGGATGCGGCTGCAGTCGCCGCAGAAGGCGTGGGTGACGCTGGAGATCACGCCGATCTCGCCGGCGCCGTCGCGGTAGCGCCAGCGCTCGGCGGTTTCGCCGCTATAGTTGGCCGGGATGGCTTCCAGCGGGAAGGCCTCGTGGATGCGGCGCACCACGTCGGCCGAGGGCAGCACCTCATCCATCTGCCAGTGGTTGCTCGCGCCCACGTCCATGAACTCGATAAAGCGCAGGATGATGCCGCTGCCGCGGAAATGCGCGGCCATCGGCACGATCTCCCCATCGTTGGTGCCGCGCTTGACCACCATGTTGACCTTGATCGGCGCCAGCCCGGCCGCCTGGGCGGCCTCGATGCCGTCCAGCACATCGCGCACSGCGAAGTCGACATCGTTCATGCGGCGGAAGGTGGCGTCGTCGATGGCGTCCAGGCTCACGCTCACCCGCGTCAGGCCCGCATCGCGCAGCGCGCGCGCCTTGCGGGCCAGCAGCGAGGCGTTGGTGGTGAGGGTGAGGTCCAGCGGCTTGCCAGACACCGTGTCGATGCGCGCCAGCATTTYCACCAGCTTCTCGATGTTCTTGCGCAGCAGCGGCTCGCCACCGGTGAGGCGGATCTTCTCCACGCCGTGCGCAACGAAGAGGCGAGCMGCGCGCTCGATTTCCTCGAAGCTCAGCAGCTCGGAATGGGGCAGGAAGGTGTAGTCCTTGTCGAACACTTCCTTGGGCATGCAGTAGACGCAGCGGAAATTGCAGCGATCCGTGACCGAGATGCGCAGATCATGGAGCGGCCTGCCGCGCGTGTCGGCAACCAGCCCGATTGGTGCGGCGAGCACGGCCGGAATGCTTGGCGTCATCGAGCGGTAGCGATGGTCGCGCAGGTCGAAAATGGGAATGACGGATTCGGTCATGGCAAAATGGGAATGACGGATTCGGTCATGGC
>NZ_JBFTSF010000636.1:0-1010 GCF_056399905.1 Cupriavidus sp. 01L46 | reverse complement strand
CTCCATCGGGGCGGGCGATAAAGCCGTCAAGGCTGGTCGCAATAAAGACGTGTCCTGTGATCATTGTCAATCTATTGTTCTGTCGGATCGCGCTCAAGCTTTAGCCGGCGCCTCGGCCCRTAGGCGCGGACTCTTCGGTCCCGCCAGACACAATCCATGAAGTTTGCGACGCTCGAATGGCAATTATCGCTGAAGGCGGAAGAAGAATCCCGGCGGCACGACTCGCGGAGGGCAAATCGGGCGTGATGCTCGAGGCGAGCACCCACACTCCCGTCGGGGTGTCCTGGGCGGCGCCGGATTCAGCGGCAGTCCCACTACCTGAAGACTGCGTAAACGAGAAGGCCCCGCCAAGGCGGGGCCAGAGACAAGCGGCGGTTTCATTCAGTGACAGCGTGTTTCCCAATGGTGATGAACTCTCACCTTATGACAATGATGATGGTGGTCATACGCCTCTGCCGGGGCGATTGCGCCCAGCGTCAGGGCAGCCGCCGCAAGAGAAAAAATAAGATGTTTCATGGCGTCTCGAGAGGTTGTTGTAGCGCTTTCAATGCTAGAAACTCCCCAAAGCCATCACCAGCCATGAAAACCCCGTCAACCGGTTCTCATGTATTCGAATTTGCACTTGGCCTATGAGCATTCCGGTTGAGCCGCTACCTCGTCCCAGGCCCACCGCATCTGGCCGGCAGCCTCTTCCGGCTCCATGCGACCGGTCAGCGTGCAGAAGCCCGGGCACAGCAGGGCTTCAAACCATGCTGCCGTGCCAGCAGCAGCGTAGCCTGAATGCCTTGTAGGCATTCAGGCTACGCGGCACCGCCATCGGCATTTCCATCGTCGGGGCGCTGATCATCCAGGGGATGTCGACCGCATCGGTCTTACTCGCCAGCGCATGCCCGACCGGCAGCAATCCAGCATGGTCCTGCCTGATCATCAGCCGCAGCCGCCGCTCCAAATCATCGCCGAAACGCTGGATGTAGGCCAGATTGATCCCGCCATCCATCCAGCCATGGCTG
>NZ_JBFTSF010000635.1:0-1019 GCF_056399905.1 Cupriavidus sp. 01L46 | reverse complement strand
TCCAACAACCGCGCCATGCTGGCGGGCAAGATCTCGCTTTGCCTGAACGCTATTTCCATCACGCGCGAAGGCGAGAACAAGAACATTCCAGTCACGCCCGATATCTGGCTGACCCAGGCCTTGCGCGGCCCGGTGCGCCGCATCGGCATGGAACACGTGATGGACTGCTACGTGATCTGGAAATTTGCCGAGAACATAGCGGGTGCCAAGAAGTTCCTGCTGGACTATATCGACAATTTCCACCAGGCCTTTCTCGGCAGCGAGTACTACAACTTCCCCTGCTTCCCGAGCACAGTCCCGGACCTGCAGAAGCTGATCGCCGATGATCCCAAGGCTCGCCMGCGCGACAAGTACAAGGTGCTGGGCAGCCTGATGAACCAGGCCACCAACGTCGGCTACCCCGGCTATGCCAATGCGGCTATCGACGAGATCTTCAATACCTGGGTGCTCAACACCATGTTCGCCAAGGCCGCCACCGGCGATGAAACGCCGGAGAATGCCATCCGCGCCGCGGAATCCACGTGCAAGCGGATCTTCGCCAAGTGGCGGGAAAAAGGGCTCGTATGAGCCGCCCTTGCCGGGCCGGAGGCATCAGGATGGGCGTGGGCCGATAAGTCATGGCCACGGTGGAAACCCGCTCACTCACCAAGCGTTTCGACGGCGCCAACGCTGTCGACGGCATCGACCTGGCCGTGCACGAAGCTGAGTTCCTGGTGCTGCTGGGCCCGTCCGGCTCGGGCAAGACCACCTTGCTGCGCCTGATTGCCGGGCTGGAAGCACCCACCTCCGGCGATATCGTGGTGGGCGGCCGTGTCGTCACCGGGCTGCCGCCGCGCGCGCACAACATGGCCATGGTGTTCCAGAGCTACGCGCTCTATCCGCACCTGAGCGTGGCCGGCAACATCGCCTTCCCGCTGGAGGCGCAGCGCATGCCGCGCGAGGCAATCGCGCGCAAGGTGAGCTGGGCCGCGGCGCTGTTCGGCATCGGCCACCTGCTGGCGCGCAAGCCGCGCCAGCTC
>NZ_JBFTSF010000634.1:0-1022 GCF_056399905.1 Cupriavidus sp. 01L46 | reverse complement strand
GCCTTATATCCATCTCCACGCAAGCACGAATTTGCATTGTCGGGGAAGTCCCTCCGAAGTTATTTGATCCCTCCCTTGGTGGGGAAATGAAAGCCCCGCAGGGTCCATGCATGGTCAACGCGTGACCGACGCAATCCGGCGATGAAAGAGCGCGTTCCATCCGCAAGCCGCTCCCGTACGCCATAACGAAAAACCGCAAAAAACCCCGGCAAATCCACAAGAAACCGCGTAGCCCAATCGGGGGAAAGCGTCCTAAAACAGGCAGGAATTTCCATCATGAACACAAACCAAATTCTTCTGCATTACCCCTTTTAGGGGCATCCCTACTTTTGTCGGGTCCACTCTTCAGTAGGGATAGAAAACACGGCAAAAACGGCCGCTTCGCCTTGAAGATGTACCCCCAAGAGCCATACACTTCGCCGGTCTTCGCGCAGTGATGCACTGCAAGAGCAAAGCGTGCAGGCATCAAGAAGCCACCGCCGCAACGTTCATCTCCGCCCTGCAGGTCATCGCAGCGGAAAGGCCCCGACGTGTGCCATGTTGAACAAGCGGATTCGTCGCAGCAATCCCAAGCCAGGAGACGGCCAGGAGCGCGGACCTTTCGGGTATCAAGGGAACTATCAAGACGTGTTCAAGCTTTCAAGCCTTCTGTCTTTCCGTAGAGCGTTGCTGTTGCTGGGGACGATTCCGGTGCTGGCATCCTGCGCGCTAGCGCCCGGGATGCGCTTTGATCCGCAGCGCCCGCTCGATCCGGAAGATCCGGAATCGGTGCCCAAGGTTACGAAGATTACGCCGGCGTTGGTGCGGGCTATGAAGGCTGCCGCCACGCCGACTAATGCATCGGTGAGCGAATTGTTTGGTGAGCCTGAAGCCTATGTGGTCGGCGTTGGCGACATCCTCTCTATCGTGGTGTGGGATCACCCTGAGTTGGTGTTTCCTACGCAGACCTACTCGATTGGCTCCGCGTACGAAATTCCCAACTACAGCGGTKCGGCAAATGTACCTGGCTATGTAGTCAGTCC
>NZ_JBFTSF010000633.1:0-1023 GCF_056399905.1 Cupriavidus sp. 01L46 | reverse complement strand
GTTCTTCATCGCCTGGCGGTCCATCGACTGGACGCCGAAAGCCATCTGCGGTTGATGGTCGATGAAGATCAGCTGGCTGTTCTGCGGGGTGAGGACTTCAAGCTTGGGATTGGACATTGCGTGCTCCTGTTGGGGGCGAAAGTGTGGGCTGCCGCGGCACCAGCCGCCGCGACAGAGCCGCGTCGGGGCGGCTAGGCATCAGGGCCGCGACTGGCGTTTTTTTTATCCGGATCGCAGCCTGATACAAGAATAGTCAGCGCTGTCGGCCATGACCATTGTCGATTCGTATTAGTGGTGCGCGGCCGTGGTTTCATCGCGATGCCGCCGGGCCGTGCCACAGCAAACGGGAATAGCTTGGCCAGCCCTTGCGGCGTGAGGAGACATAGGGCTGTGTGCGACTCTGATGTGCCGCACCCTGCATACCGGCTGGCTGGGGCTGGCTCTGAGAGCCACGCCGAACTAACCTCATGGTATGAGTATTCAGGATTTCGTTAATGTGACGTACTAGAAAGTTTTTGCGGGATCATGCCAAATTGGCGTTTGGGCCTGCCCAGACCCCGCGCACCGATGAGTGCACTGGAGATTGACTGTGACAATCAACAGCTTCGTAACCGCGGACACCAGTGCGAGTGATGAAGCGATGGTGCTRATCGTTGATGACGACGCGATGCTTCGCGGCGCGTTGGAGAACCTCTTCCGATCAGTCGGGATGCGTGTCGCACTGTTYGCATCCGCTGCCGAACTGCTAGCATTCGCGTTCCCGGACGCGCCCACTTGCCTTCTGCTCGATGTCAGGCTCCGCGGGCAGAGYGGCCTGGACCTACAGACYCGGCTGTCCCAAATGGACATCCAGATCCCAATCATTTTTATGACTGGTTACGGCGACATCCCCATGACCGTTGCTGCCATGAAGGCTGGTGCTGAGGATTTTCTGGCGAAGCCATTCCGCGAGCAGGACCTGCTCGATGCCGTGGCGGCCGCCTTGCAAAAGGATCGGGATCGCCGCCATGGTCGCCGCCATGG
>NZ_JBFTSF010000632.1:0-1026 GCF_056399905.1 Cupriavidus sp. 01L46 | reverse complement strand
GCCCTCGCTTTCCTTGAGCGCCGCGTTGATGCTGTCGCCGCGTTGCAGCAGCGTGGTTTGCTCTCGAATATCGGAATTCGTCTCCAGGCCGACACTCACGTCGATCTTGTCATGCAGCACGAATTGGGTCCAAAGGTTTTCCGTGGCACCTGCCTTGCCCGGCAGGAACCCGCCAAAAAAACACGCCCCGGGTTCGGACGGAATATCGCTTTCCGGACGGCCACGCACGCGTTTCAGYAGGTCGAATACGCGGGCRAGCAGTKYMGGAACGATATTCTTGGGAGTGATTAGCTCGACAAGCGAGTCGTTGGTTCGATCCGGGTTGGTGTAATCCCACCCCTCCGTTCTCATCTTGATCTGAAAGCCCCGGTCCCACTTGTAAGCTTCGATGACCCGGCTGGCTGGATGAGCAAGAACATCGCCCCGATGAATGAAATATCTTGTAGCTGCACCCGACACCTCACCGCTTGCATACAGGAACGGGTAAGCATCGGCACTYCTGGTGCCTTTCAACTCCGCCTCGCGCGAGGCGACCTCCCGCTGAAACTGATCYTCCGGCATYGCCGTCGCCTCAAGAGGAACCYGGTCYACCGTGATGYTTCCAAACACAAARACATCRGCCGGCATGTCAATCAGGTAGCGTCCCACGCAGCGTGGGCCGAGGTTGGCTGTTAGTTCGTTCACTGTACTTCTCTCCTCTTGCGTCAATGGTTTGGGCGGATTGCAGGCTGTCAGGCACAGCGCGAAACACGCGATGGCCGCCATGGCTGCTCTTTTCATGACTTGTAGGCCATCGAGGTCTTCGCAACCCCGCAGGCAATCTTGGTGATCGCCCAAAGGGCAAAAAGCTGTTGGGGCCTGTTCTTGTACGCACCTTCGTGATCGACGCCCGGATATGGCACACAAGCCCTGACTCTTCGGCCTGGGGCGGCACCGGATCGGATTGGTACCGTGCCATCTCCGTTCTCGCCAGCCCCCTTCAAAATGAAGCTTGTCGCCAACGGTCTGCCGCCAGTGTGCTGATGC
>NZ_JBFTSF010000631.1:0-1027 GCF_056399905.1 Cupriavidus sp. 01L46 | reverse complement strand
ACACCAAGACACCAAGACACCAAGACACCAAGACACCAAGACACCAACACGTTCACCATGCATAGCAGAAAGACCATCATTACCTGCGCCGTCACCGGCAATATCGTTACCCCAGAGCAACATCCCGGCCTGCCGGTGACGCCGGCGCAGATCGCCACGGCGGCGCTGGAGGCGGCCGAGGCGGGCGCGGCCGCAGCCCATATCCATGTGCGCGACCCCGAGACCGGGCGTCCTTCGATGGCGCTCGAGTACTACGCCGAGGTGATCGAGCTGATCCGCAAGCGCAACAAGGCGCTCATCATCAACCTGACCACCGGCCCGGGCGGGCGCTTCGTGCCGGGCGAGGACGAACCCCGCAACGCGGCCCCGGGCACCACCCTGGTCCGTCCGGAAGTGCGCGTCGCGCATATCGCCGCGCTGCGCCCCGATGTGTGTTCGCTGGACCTCAATACCATGAATTCCGGCGCGGACGTGGTCATCAACACGCCCCGGAACGTACGCAAGATGGCGGCCATCATCCGCGAGGCGGGCGTCATGCCGGAGCTTGAAATCTTCGACTCCGGCGATCTCCACATGGCGCGCGACTTCATCCAGGAAGGCGTGCTGGACGGCCCCGGCCTGTGGACCTTCGTGCTCGGCGTGAAATACGGTTTCGCGGCTACGCCGGAAACCTTGTTCTACGCGCGCAATATGCTGCCGCCGGGCGCGCACTGGTCCGCTTTTGGCGTTGGCCGGGCGGAGTTCCCGATCGTGGCGCAGGCATGGCTGGCGGGCGGGCATGTCCGGGTTGGCCTGGAGGACAACATCTACCTGGAGAAGGGCGTGCTCGCCCCGGACAACGCAGCGCTGGTCGCCAAGGCGCGCGACATCATCAAATCGCTGGGCGGCGCGCTGGCGTCGCCGCACGAGGCCCGGGCCACGCTCGGCCTGCGGGCGGCATGAACGAACAGACCAACGCATACACAAGCGCAAGCACGAACGCAAGCACGAACACATACACAAACATCATCATGAACACTATCCGCCG
>NZ_JBFTSF010000630.1:0-1040 GCF_056399905.1 Cupriavidus sp. 01L46 | reverse complement strand
GCCTTCGGCTGGGCATTGAACAGTTCCCAACTTGGCATCGAGACAATACGTGCCTGGATGTTCTCCCGCGCCAGTTTGATCTGTGCGGCGACGATCAGCGAGACTTCCGAGCCGCTGGCTATCAGGATCAATTCCGGATTGCCGTTCGGGGCGTCGGCCAGGATGTAAGCGCCTCGCTGCAAGCCGTCCGCGGCGGCGAATTGCGTACGGTCCAGGGTGGGAACGTTCTGCCGCGTGAGCACCAGTGCCACCGGCCGGTCGCAGGTTGCCAGCGCGACGCGCCAGGCGATGGCGGCTTCGTTGGCATCCGCAGGACGAATCACGACTAGGCGTGGCAACGCGCGCAAGCTGGCAAGCTGCTCCACTGGCTGATGCGTGGAGCCGTCCTCGCCCAGCGCGATGCTGTCGTGGGTGAAGACGTAGATAACGTGCAGGCCCATCAGCGCGGCAAGGCGAATCGCCGGGCGCATGTAGTCGGAGAAAATCAGGAAGGTCGCGCCGAAAGGCACCATTGCGCCGTGCGCCGCCATGCCGTTCATGATCGCGCCCATGGCATGCTCTCGCACGCCAAAATGCAGATTGCGGCCGGCGCGGCTCCAGCCCCCGCCGTTGGAACCCTGTCTGTCAGCTGCGCTAATGTTGGTTGGCTCAAAGTCCCCCAACCCTTTCAGCGCGGTATAGGTCGACGGGTCCAGATCCGCCGAGCCGCCGATCAGCGCGGGAAACAGCGGAGCGATGGCGTTCATGACCTTTCCCGATGCGGCGCGCGTGGCCATGCCTTTGCTGTCCGCGGGAAACTGCGGGATCGCCGCCTCCCATCCGGAAGAGTCCCCAGTGACTCCGCCACGCATGCGTTGTCCTAGCTCCACCGCAAGATCAGGAAATTGCACTTCGTAGGCGGAGAATTTTTGGCGCCATTCCCCTTCGGCCTGCTCTCCCTCCTCGCTCGCCTCAAGAAAATGCGAGCGCGCAGGTTCGGGGATGTGGAACGGTGGATCCACCGGCCAGCCGAGGATCTGCTTGGTCAATCGGACCTCTTC
>NZ_JBFTSF010000629.1:0-1047 GCF_056399905.1 Cupriavidus sp. 01L46 | reverse complement strand
GGCGCTGTTCAGGTTAAGCGTGGATAGCTGCTAGACTTTGGTCGTTGATATGACGAGAGCAGTCGATGAACGCCCGCCAGTTCAAGAGATTCCTGGAGTCGGTGACCAAGCTCACCGCCGGCCAGTTGGAGCAGGTACGAAGCGCGCTTACTACGGAGCATACGGAGCGCGCCAGCTATCAGGCCATCGAGGCTGCGCGTCCATGTGTATGCCGCCGATGCGGCAGTGAGAAGGTGGTCCGGAACGGCGTCCAGAACGGTCTGCAGCGCTTCCTGTGCCGCGATTGCGGTAAGACGTTCAACGCTGCATCCGGGACGCCGCTCTCGCGGCTGCGCGACAAGGAACGGTTCGACGCGTACGCGCAATGCATGAAAAATGGCCTCACGGTGCGGGAAGCAGCGGACGCGGTTGGCCTAACGTTGGACAGAGCCTTTCGGTGGCGCCATCGCTTCCTGAGTGAGGTTGTCGCGCATCAACCGAAGGGTATCAGCGGCATCCTCGAAGTCGACGAGACCTACTTCCGAGAGTCACAGAAAGGGTCCAGGAAGCTCACCAGACCCTCGCGGAAACGAGGCGGCAAGGCGGAAGGACGTGGCCGGAAAAGCAAGGACTGGGTTCCCGTCCTTGTAGGCCGCGCTCGCGGGCAGGCCCAGACGGCCGACAAGGTGCTCGGCCGGCTGACCGGCGCCGAGGTGACTGACGCGCTCAAGGATGCCGTAACGCCGGGCGAGACCATCCTCTGCACGGACGGACACTCCGCCTTTCTTCATCTGCAGCGCACCCTCGGCGTGCAGACCAAGTCGTTCGTCGCCAGCTATCACGGCCCTGTGCTCGACAAGGTCTATCACGTCCAGTCCGCCAACAATTATCACGAGYGGCTCAAGTCGTGGATACAGCGCCAACTCAGGGGCGTGGCCACCAAGTACTTGCCGAACTACCTGGCTTGGCAACGGCTGATGAGCTGGAACAAGGAAGGCGTTTCCGCCGACGATGTCATCGCGTCAGCTCTCGGCAAGCAGGTCATCAACGTTTAATCTGAACAGCGCC
>NZ_JBFTSF010000628.1:0-1069 GCF_056399905.1 Cupriavidus sp. 01L46 | reverse complement strand
GTGTAGTGTAACGCTGCCCATTCCCAACCTTGACTGTAGTCGGAGTTCAGCAAAGCCCACAATGAAACAGTTGCCACGGCCAACATGGTGGCGAGCAACGGCGCAATCCTAGCTCGCAGCAACGGCAATGCCAGCAGGAAATACACTGCGTAGTAATGGATGATGTCGGCGGGAAATATCAGCAGATTAAGTAATCCTGCACATAGCAGGAATAGCGAACGGCGTAGCGTCCATATGCGTGCCGTTGTCGACTCCAGATTGCGTGTTGCTAGCACTAAGCCCATGCCAGCCAGCACTACAAAGGTGGCTGACGCCTTGCCTTCAAGGAAGCCCAATAGTCCGTCCAGCCACGCCGGCCCACGGGCGGCAGGCTGCATCGCTAACCGGAAGTTGACCAGTGTCATTCCGGCCAGCGCCAGATAGCGAGCCAGATCCAGACCATCCAGGCGCGGTCTTGCGGGGGGAGCAGACGTCATGTTCCAAGCAAGCCGTGCAGGAGCCCTGGATGGAGCGCATCCATTGCCTGGACAGAGGGATTGTCTTGGTAGCCGGCGGTTTCTGCCTGCGCCATCAACGCCTGGCGCAAGGCATCGTTCTCAACAATATCTAGCATTGCCTGTGCCACTAGCCGCGCGGGCGCAGTCGGTTTGAACACGCCTCGCTTCATGGCACGTTCGATTGCATTTGTCRGGGTATCGAGCAATTGCCTGCGATTGTTCTCGAACGCAGGCATAAGAGCGGGACTTCGCGCGATTTCCGCCAGGCATTCAACGCCCAGTATCGCCCATTCGCGCTGCCGGCAAAGCGCCCAGTATGCTGCAAGGAACTGCTTTACCTGTTCCGTTGATGGATTGGCGGTTCTTTCGAGTGTGCGTAGCAGCGGCGCTAGTTCGGCCTGCTCCTGATTTGCAACTTCGGCAATAAGAGCCTGTTTGCCGGGAAAGTAGTTGTACAGGTTGCCCAGACTGACTGACGCAGCCAAAGCTATATCGCGCATGCTGGTCGCGTGAAAGCCCTTGTCTATGAAGCAGTCGATGGCGGCCTGCATGATGACGGTACGACGATCCGT
>NZ_JBFTSF010000627.1:0-1074 GCF_056399905.1 Cupriavidus sp. 01L46 | reverse complement strand
GCGTGAAGTTGGCGTCGCTGGTCGGTGTGATCGTCAGGCTCGATAAGGTCCAGCCATGGACATCGACCGCAGTGTGGCTCGCATCGGCCGTGAAGCTGTGGCTGCCGTCGCTCACAGTGGCACCGACCGGGATCGCCCCGACCACCAGCGAGGCCAGGCCATTGCYGTCGCCGGCSAGGCCGTTGACCGTGGCGCCSAGRTTCAGCGCGATSGCCGCGCCCTCGACTCCGCTCTCGGCCACCGGCGCCAGGGTCGGCGCCAGCGGGTTGACCGTCACCGCCTCGGTGGCGGTGGTGGTGGTGCTGAGGTTGCCTTCGCCGTCGGCAGTGGTGGCCGCCACGCTCAGCGTGAAGTTCGCGTCGCTGGTTGGCGTGATGGTCAGGCTCGACAAGGTCCAGCCATGGACATCGACCGCGCTGTGGCTCGCATCGGCGGTGAAGCTGTGGCTGCCGTCGCTCAACGTGGCCCCCAGCGGGATCGCMCCGACCACCAGCGARGCCAGGCTGTTGCCGTCGCCGGCGAGGCCATTGACCGTGGCGCCGAGGYTCAGCGCGATGGCCGCGCCCTCGACCCCRCTCTCKGCCACCGGCGCCAGGGGKGGCGCCAGCGGGTTGACCGTCACCGCCTCGGTGGCCGTGGTGGTGGTACTGAGGTTGCCTTCGCCGTCGGTGGCGGTGGCCGCCACGCTCAGCGTGAAGTTGGCGTCATTGGTCGGCGTGATCGTCAGTGARCCTAGCGTCCAGCCATGGACATCGACCGCGCTGTGGCTCGCATCGGCGGTGAAGCTGTGGCTGCCATCGCTCAACGTGGCCCCGACCGGGATCGCACTGACCATCAGCGAGGCCAGGCTGTTGCTGTCGCCAGTCAGGCCGTTGACCGTGGCGCCGAGGTTCAGCGCGATCGCCGCGCCCTCGACTCCGCTCTCGGCCACCGGCGCCAGGGTCGGCGCCAGCGGATTGACCGTCACCGCCTCGGTGGCCGTGGTGGTGGCGCTGAGRTTGCCCTCGCCGTCGGYRGYGGTCGCCGCCACGCTCAGCGTGAAGTTGGCGTCGTTGGTCGGCGTGATCGGCGTGA
>NZ_JBFTSF010000626.1:0-1085 GCF_056399905.1 Cupriavidus sp. 01L46 | reverse complement strand
CTGCATTACACCGCGCCGCACTGGCCGTGGGAAACCCGCGACGACGCCGCGCTGGCGCAGCAGGTCAGCAACAACCTGTTCCATCTCGACGGCGGCAACATCCACACCTACCGGCGGATGATCAGCCACATGGACGAGGGCATCGGCTGGCTGGTGGAAGCGCTGCGCCAGCTCGGTCAGCTCGATAACACGCTGATCGTCTTCACCAGCGACAACGGCGGTGAGCGCTTCTCGGACAACTGGCCGCTGGTGGGCGGCAAGATGGACCTGACCGAGGGCGGCATCCGCGTGCCATGGATCGCGCACTGGCCCGCGATGATCGCGCCGGGCGGCACCAGCGCGCAGCACTGCATGACGATGGACTGGTCGGCCACGATGCTGGATGCGGCGGGTGTGCAGGCCGATCCTGGCTACCCGCTGGACGGCGTGTCTCTGATGCCGTTGCTGCGCGATGCGGCGCACCGCTTCCACCGCCCGTTGCACTGGCGCATGAACCACCGCGACCAGCGCGCGCTGCGCGACGGCGACTGGAAGTATCTGCAGGTGGACGGACACGAGTACCTGTTCGATCTCAGCCGCGATGAGCGCGAGCGCGCCAACCTGGCAAAACGCGAGCCCCAGCGGCTGGCGGCGATGCGCGAGGCTTGGCTGGCGTGGAATGCGGGCATGCCGCCGATTCCGGAGGATGCCACAGTCAGCCTGGGGTATTCGGCGACGGATATGCCGCAGCGGTAACGACCCGGCCGAGGCCCCGATCCACACCTTGGCGCCTTGGTGTATCGTTGAAGATTGCGCGAAACGCGGCAATCTTCAACGGGAATACATCGAATGCTGACGATCTGGGGCCGTGCGAATTCGGTCAATGTGCAAAAGGTACTGTGGGGTTGCGAAGAACTTGGCGTGCCGTTCCGGCGGATCGACGCCGGCATGCAGTTCGGCGGCAACAACGAGCCCGACTATCTCGCCATGAATCCCAACGGGCGCATCCCGACGATCATCGATGGCGATTTTGTGCTGTGGGAGTCGAATTCCATCCTGCGCTACCTCGCCATGGAGTACGGCAAGGCAGGTGCGCTGTACCCGGC
>NZ_JBFTSF010000625.1:0-1106 GCF_056399905.1 Cupriavidus sp. 01L46 | reverse complement strand
ACACAAAGAGCAGCCTGAGGCGCATATTCGAATCAGGAAGCCGCTCCGGCCATGATGTCCAAGCCGATAGATCATGATCACTGACTCACCCATCGACCTGATTGCCGATGTCCGCAATGCGGTCGGCGAAAGCCCGTTTTGGGATACGCAGACCCAATGCCTGTACTGGTCGGACATCCCCGCCCGGACACTGTTCGAATGGCGCGCCGCCAACGCGGCAATCCGTACCTGGCAGTTGCCCGAAATGGCGGGATGCATTGCCCCCGCAAGCGCCGGTGGCTTTGTCGCTGGCATGCAGAGCGGCCTGTTCCACTTGCAACCACAGCCCGATGGCGGCATGGCCACCCGCAGGCTCGCCAGCGTCGCTCACCCCGCCCCATCCATGCGGTTCAACGACGGCCGGTGTGATCGGCAAGGCCGGTTCTGGGCGGGCACCATGCACCTCGACATGCATCCGGCGCAATCGATTGGCTCGGTGTATCGCTTCGACGGGCGTGGCCTGCAGCGGCAGATCGAGGGACTGATCGTTCCCAACGGAATGGCGTGGTCGCCCGACGGACGCACGATGTACCTCTCGGACTCGCATCCTGATGCGCAGGTGATCTGGGCGTTCGACTACGATGTCGCGGACGGCGTGGCCAGCCGGCGGCGCCTGTGGATCGACATGCGCCAATATCCGGGGCGCCCGGACGGCGCTGCGGTAGACGCCGATGGCTGCTACTGGATCTGCGGGAATGACGCCGGCGTTGTGCACCGCTTTACGCCAGAGGGGCGCCTGGACCGCAGCATCGCGCTTCCCGTGAAAAAGCCGGCGATGTGCGCCTTTGGCGGCGCCGACATGAAGACGTTGTTCGTCACGTCGATTCGCCCGGCCGATGCGTCGGTGCAAACCGAGCAGCCGCTGGCCGGCGGGGTATTCGCTTTTCGCCCCGGTGTCGCCGGTATTGCCGAGCGCGCGTTCCAGATGGCCCAGATGGCCGCGTGACCGGCCGATCGGGCCGCGGGCACAGCTAAAGCGGCAGGGGCCGGGCGGCGCATGCCGCCGCCCGGCCAGTCACGGGCTTTACAT
This sequence comes from Cupriavidus sp. 01L46, assembly GCF_056399905.1. Classification (NCBI taxonomy): domain Bacteria; kingdom Pseudomonadati; phylum Pseudomonadota; class Betaproteobacteria; order Burkholderiales; family Burkholderiaceae; genus Cupriavidus; species Cupriavidus sp. 01L46. The sequence continues at coordinate 37 of NZ_JBFTSF010000625.1, read as the reverse complement.
CCTCCCCTTCCAGGGCACCAGCCACTTCTCCATCTTG
>NZ_JBFTSF010000624.1:0-1106 GCF_056399905.1 Cupriavidus sp. 01L46 | reverse complement strand
AGGTGTGGATGTTGCCGCCGTCGAGATGGAACAGGTTGTAGCTGACCTGCTGCGCCAGCGCGGCGTCGTCTCGGGTTTCCCACGGCCAGTGCGGCGCGGTGTAATGCAGGCTCAGGAAAAACGGCGCGCCCTCCCCACTCATGCGCGTCACGTAATCCACCGCGCGCCGCGACAGCAGATCAGTCAGGTAGCCGGGTTCCTGGTGTTCCACCTCGTTGTGCCACAGATCGTGACGGCCGCTGGAATCGCAATGCGTGAAGTAATCGACACCGCCCGCCATGGGGCCAAAAAACGCCTGATAGCCCGACAGCAGCGGCCCGAACGCCGGCGCGAAGCCCAGGTGCCATTTGCCGATCAGCGCCGTGCGGTAGCCCTGCGCCCGCAGCAGCGAGGGCAAGGTGGGATGCGCCGGCGGCAAGCCCAGCGTGTTGCTGCCACGGCTTTTGCTGTTGATCGGCTCCTCGGCCGCGCCGCGCAGCCGGTACTGGTAACGCGCCGTCATCAGTGCAAAACGCGTGGGAGAGCACACCGGCGAGTTGGCATAGCCCTGCGTCAGCATCAGGCCGTTGGCGGCCAGGCTGTCGAGCACCGGCGACACCGGCTCGCGTCCGCCATAGCAGCCCAGGTCCGCATAGCCGAGATCGTCGGCGACGATATAGATCAGGTTCGCTTTCATTCGACTTTCATGCCGGTGGCAACGATGAGTTGACGATATCGCTCGGACAGGTCCGACAACCGCCGCGCTGCCGCCGCGCCGGTGATGCCTTCGGGCTGCAGGTCCAGCGCCTGCATGCGAGCCTGCACATCGGGCCGCACCAGCGCGGCGGCGATGGCGCGCTCGAGCACKCGCACCACCGCCTCCGGCGTGGCCGCCGGCACCATCGCCACATACAGTACCTCATGCTCCAGCGCCTTCATGCCGAGTTCTGCCACGGTTGCAATGCCCGGCGCCAGCCGCGAGCGCTGGTGGCTGGTCACCGCCAGCGCCGTCACCTTGCCCGCATTGACGAAGGGCAGCATGCTGGGCGTGGCCAGGATGCCGCCATCCACCTCGCTGCCCACCACCGCGGTCACCGCCGGCGTGCTTCCCTTGTAAGGCACATGGT
>NZ_JBFTSF010000623.1:0-1117 GCF_056399905.1 Cupriavidus sp. 01L46 | reverse complement strand
TCCCCGGATCGTGCAAGACCTGTCCGGCCGCGAGATCGTCAACTTTGGGATAGGCATCAAACAGCCGGAGAGCACTGGAGATCCTCCGCTCCCAGACCACGTCGCCCCACGTCTTATGACCTGAATCGTCTCCATAGAATGCGTAAGTAGTTGCGTGGTACTTCCCACTGATCTCCGCTTGGAATACTTTGACTTGACGCTCAATAAGATCCACAAATCCGATCCAGTCCCGATCAATCGTGGCCTTCTTCGGATCCAGCGGATTGATCAGCTTGTCATCGCAAAGGGCCCACCACTTGCCGCGGACGGTATAGATCTCCTTGTACGGATCTGCCTTGGGCAAGCCGACCGTATTCTTGCCGTCCTTGAGCTTGAGCCAACCCATTCCGTACTCCGGGCTGGGCAACAACTGCAGGGGCCCGGGTGATTGCGCGAACACAGCAGTCATCTCCGCGGCGTTGGCGCCCAATGCGATCCCAGCCGGCATCTCCGTGCCTGCCTTCACCCGTTTATAGGCCGTAGCCGAACCCGTGGCGGGCATGACGCCGTGCACGATCCCCAGCACGCTCTTGTTGCCATCCATCAGTTCGGAGTAGTAGCGAGAAACCAGGCCACCCATCGAATGCGTCACGATGATCACGTAGTCGCACATATAGCCCTTGCTCCGGTAGTACGCCATGAACTCCCGGATCTTCCCGTCCAATCGCTTTGCGGACTCCGCATTCGATTGGAGCCAGTTGTAACCTACGGCATGCAAGGGGAGCTGGTATTTATAGGAGAGTGCCACCTCATCGTGAGTGAGTAACTCGACGCCGGGTGCATTTGCCACAGGGTTCTTCATCAGGCGCGCGCGCTCGCCCGTCTTGCACTGATCGGCATCGTTGAGCGCGTTCTCGAGCCAGGGTAGAAACGTGCCATAGCTCATGAAGCCGACCTCACCCCACCCGCGGCGCTTCAGTTCGGCATCGCTCTGGCGCGTACCTTGCGGGATGGCTCCATCGGCATAGACCTGGGTTTTCTTGGGATCAAGGATCCGTTTTCGCGTATCCGGACCTCTGTTCGCCCACGCCTTCGACACACTCCCCTTCCCGTTTACGAGCCACACGTGTTTTCCGTC
>NZ_JBFTSF010000622.1:0-1118 GCF_056399905.1 Cupriavidus sp. 01L46 | reverse complement strand
CCATAGAGCTCGTATGAAGAACGCGTGAAACGACGTTCTGCATAATGAATCCAATATCCTAATCGCTATGACGCCATGATCGGGAACCGATTAAATGGCGAGAAATCAACCTTCCAGATATCAAGCTCATAGAGGTCTCCGTGGTCGTCCAAATTGATTGCAACCATAACCGGTATGCCGTCGATATCGACGAACTCCCTTTTGGCCAATTGTTCGCCGAGGCGACGCGACCGCGCATCCGAAGCATAGAAGCGCAGGCTTCCCATTCCACCATCGTCCATTTCTTCAACGAGTGCGTCAGCAAGAGAACCAAGGAGACGCATTTCTTGGGGCTTACCGGCAATTAACTTGGCTAACAGAGTCCGCTCGTCGTCTTTCAACCCTCTCACAATGCCCATACTCATCTCGGTGGCGTAATACGTCCAACGTTAATCGTGCCGTTTGGAAGCTTGTAGGCACTGTAGTTGAAAGTTGTTCCACTCACAACGACGGTGCCTGTGTACTGCCCTTGAGGTAGTGATTCTCCGATATTCTTGAGGTCGCTCGTCACAGCACGTTGAACAGAACTTCGGCCTCCGCATCACTCTGGGTGATCTGCCTTGAGGATCTCACAACTACTTGGCATGGCAAACCAAAGTCCACCGGGATCGGGATCTTCGCTCGATGCCAACCATTCATCGATTACGCCCTGGACCATCAATTGGGGATCTGCGCCAAATCGATCTACCGGCTCCCAGTAGTGGATTCCATCTATGGCCCCTTGTACTGGAATGGCTCCGTGGGCAAAAAGTGCCAGGAGCGATCGACGAACATACTCAACCAAGTCCTCGCCAGCCAAGCCATAGCCTTGCCTTCCAAAAGGAATAATTTGCCATAACCCAACAGCATCGTCTTCAAGTTCAAGGTGAATTTTCGAAATACGATCTTTGATGCTCTCACCGAACCACTTGTCCTTCAGTTCCTCATTCATTTCTGGTCCACCTTGAACCCGGGTGGCAAAGAAGGGCTGCTTACAATAGCTAGATCAAGTTTGATAGTCCTCGAACTCCCATGCACCAATCCTGGCTACTTTCTGAGCCACTTCCCAAAAATCCTTCCCTGTGCAGCCGTTTACATAC
>NZ_JBFTSF010000621.1:0-1121 GCF_056399905.1 Cupriavidus sp. 01L46 | reverse complement strand
CTTCATGATGGCGCGCACCATCATGAAGATGATGAAAGCCAGAATGATGAAATTGACCAGAATAGTCAGGAAATTCCCATAGGCAAATACGGGAACGCCGGCTTTCTTAAGCGCGTCGAGCGTGTGCGGCACGCCCGCCGGCGGCTCGGATAGCACCACGAAAAGGTTAGAGAAGTCGAGTTTGCCAATAATGCGGCCCACCACCGGCATGATCAGGTCATTCACCACGGAATCGACAATCTTGCCGAACGCGGCGCCGATAATCACACCGACTGCCAGGTCGACCACATTGCCTCGCATTGCGAAGGCCTTGAACTCCGACATCATCCCCATGCTTTTCTCCCAGTGTTGCTTTCGTTGAACGGTCGTCAGGATAAAAGCCTGCCCCATCACCGCCTGTAACGCAAGCGTACAGGCCACATCGTCCTTTTTGTGGCCGATTATCGTACGTCGCGCAATCACCGTGCGCCTTTCAATGCCACATGTGCCTAAGGTACAATTTACGGTTGACGCAAAATCTAATTTGACATCCCCTGGGGTTTGGAATGAGTGACCAGCAAAACGTGAAGAACGTGGATAAGGGTCGCCGCAATTGGTTGATTGCGACGTCAGTCGCTGGCGGCATCGGAGGCGTGGCGGTAGCGGTTCCGTTCGTCAGTACGTTTGCGCCGTCAGAGAAGGCAAAGGCCGCCGGAGCCCCGGTAGAAGCCGACATCAGTGCCCTGAAATCGGGCGAGATGATGACCGTTGAATGGCGCGGCAAACCAGTCTGGATCCTGAAGCGCACCGAGGAAATGCTCGCGTCGCTGAAGAAAACCGATGCCGAAGTCGCCGACCCCAACTCGGACGTTCCCTTCACCATGAAGACGCCCGAGTACTGCAAGAACGAAACCCGTTCCCGCGCAGAACACAAAGATTTGCTGGTCGTGGTGGGCATCTGCTCCCACCTGGGCTGCTCGCCCTCCGGCCCCTTCGGCTCCGGCTCCAATCCCCAGCTCGGCTCCGATCCCGGTTTCCTCTGTCCCTGCCACGGCTCGACGTTCGACCTCGCTGGCCGCGTGTTCAAGAACAAGCCGGCTCCGCAAAACCTCGACGTACCCCCGTACCAGTTCCTGTCCGAC
>NZ_JBFTSF010000620.1:0-1146 GCF_056399905.1 Cupriavidus sp. 01L46 | reverse complement strand
GAACAGCAGCAGCGCCGCCCATAAGCCGTCGTTGCCGAATGGGCCGGCCAGCGTAAGCGCCGCCACCATGAACGCCGCGAACGACAAGGCCATCGAGTGCATCAGGTCGCGCGTGCAGGTGGCGCCGATAAACACGCCATCGAGCAGGAAGCCCCACACGGAGACCAGCGGCAGGGCGACCGCCCACGGCAGGTAGCGCACCGCCGCGTCGTGGACCGCCCGCTGGTCGGTCAGGCAGGCGATGATCCATTCTCCGGCGCCGGCATACACCAGGGAGAAGCACAGCGCGCCCACCACGCCCCAGATCATCGTGACCCGGACCGCGCGCCGGAAGGCATGCCGGTCCCGGGTGCCGATGGCGGCGCCCACCAGCGCCTCGGCGGCATGCGCGAAGCCATCGAGCGCGTACGCCATGAAGGTCTGGAAGTTGAGCAGCAGCGCGTTGGCCGCCAGGATCACGTCGCCTTGCTGGGCGCCCGCATGGGCGAACCAGCCGAAGCTGGCCACCAAGCACAGCGTGCGGATGAAGATGTCGCGGTTGAGGGCGACCAGCCGCTTCAGTTCGTGCGCATCGGCGACCACCGCCCAGCGCAGAGGCGGCAAGCCGTGCGGGCGCAGCCGCCAGAGCAGGGCAGCGCCCAGCACGAAGCCGCATGCATCGGCGGTGGCTGTGGCGGCGCCGATCCCCGCGATGCCCCAGTCGAATACATAAACATAAAGCAGCACCGCGGCAATGTTCACCGCGTTGATGAAGAGCTGGATGAGCAGGCCGAGCCGCACGTGCTGGCAGCCCAGCAGGTAGCCGAGCACCACGTAGTTGCACAAGGCAAAAGGCGCCGCCCAGATCCGCGCATGGCTGTAGACCCGCGCGTGGTGCTGGAGTGTGTCGCTGCCGCCGATCAGGCCCAGCGCGCCGTTGATCAAGGGCATCTGCACGGCCAGCACGCCGAGCCCTATGACGGTGGCCAGCATCAGGGCGCGTGCCAGCGTGGCGCGCAGTGCCGCGCCGTCCTGGGCGCCGTAGGCTTGCGCGGCGAGGCCGGTGGTACCCATGCGCAGGCTTGACCTGGTGCGCTCGCTGCTGATGCGGGGCCAGTCGCTGGCCGATGCCGCGCTGGCCGCCGGCTTCACCGATCAGAGCCACAT
>NZ_JBFTSF010000619.1:0-1146 GCF_056399905.1 Cupriavidus sp. 01L46 | reverse complement strand
TCTTATGGGTGGCCATTCCATTCTTCGTGACGGATGCGGGCTAAGTCAGAAGACTCCTCGCCTTCAATGTCAATAGTCAACGTGGGGGCACGGGATGACGCACACCTAACCGATTGCACCTGGTGATGTCGATCGACGAGCAATTCAAAACACAAATTCAAAAACCAAGCTTGCGGGTGGGCATTGCAAAAACCTGGCCAAAAAGGCAAGTACTGCAAGGATTGCTCCCGAAGCTCGGCTAAGACGAAGAGCCCCCCCGGGTCTGCACCGGCTGCGCCGAAGGTAATAGGCTAGCCGGCACAGCGGTTGTGATAGATTTGATGCTCTGAACCTATTCCATGCCCACAGCAATCTTGTAGCCGTGCGATCTAAGAAGTGCGTGCTGCTGGGCTTGACCAAGGTCGTGATCTACCATTTCCTTGCACATTTGTTGCGCTGTTATCTCAGGTATCCAGCCAAGCTTTTGTTTTGCCTTAGTGGGATCACCCAGTAGCGTCTCCACTTCAGCCGGACGGAAGTAGCGCGGATCAATCTTAACTATAGGCCTACCTTTCCAATAGCCGACTTCATTGACGCCGTGTCCCTCCCAGCGCAAGTCCATTCCGATTTCTGTTGCGGCCCATTCAATGAATTGACGCACGCTGTATTGCACTCCGGTGGCGATAACAAAATCTTCCGGCTTCTCTTGTTGCAGCATGAGCCATTGCATACGGACGTAGTCCTTGGCGTGCCCCCAATCGCGCAAAGCATCCAGATTACCCATATATAGGCAATCTTCTAGACCTTGATAAATATTGGCAAGGCCGCGGGTAATCTTGCGGGTAACAAAAGTCTCACCACGGCGCGGGCTTTCATGATTAAAGAGAATGCCATTGCAAGCGTACATACCGTAGGCTTCACGATAGTTCACGGTGATCCAATAGGCGTACATTTTAGCGACCGCATAAGGGCTACGCGGATAGAATGGCGTGGTTTCTTTCTGAGGAGTCTCTTGAACCAAACCATAAAGTTCGGATGTAGAAGCCTGGTAGAATCGTGTCTTCTTCTCAAGACCCAAAATTCGTATTGCCTCTAGAATGCGCAAAGTTCCCATTGCATCCACGTCAGCAGTGTATTCTGGACTTTCAAAACTCACCGCCACATGAC
>NZ_JBFTSF010000618.1:0-1155 GCF_056399905.1 Cupriavidus sp. 01L46 | reverse complement strand
GTCCCGAGGACAGGACAGCGAGTTGGCCGTTGCGACCAACTCGTTTCTCAAGGACTGAAGCTCCTTGATATGAGCATCGATTTGTCCGATCTTGGCACTCAAGCGTTGCTCGATCTCGGCTCGGCCAAACTTGCCGTTAAGTAATTGCGGGATTATTTCTCGAATCTCCGCAAGCGAGAACCCGAGCGTTTGCGCGCTACGGACGAATTGAATGCGCCGGATGGCCTCTGCGTCGTATGAACGATAGCCATTGTCCAGCCGGGCGGGTGGCTCCAACAATCCCACCTTTTCGTAGTGGCGTAGGGTATCCGTAGTTGTGCCAACTGCCCTCGCCAGCTCGCTGATATTCACCTACCCCCCCGTCAATGCGACATGCCTGATATTTCTTGACCTTGGAGTGTACACCAAGGTTTAAGGTACGCGTGGGATTCAATCCACAGKATCCCAGAACCATTTGAAAAAGGTGACGCCATGCTTCGTAGGCTAGTTCTTCTATTGCTGTCCACCATTGCCATGCCGGCTATCGCCGCCAATGGCTCGCCACCAGGCAGCCACTCGACTTCGATCCAGCCCAAGGTGGCCTTTTCGATCATCAGAACTGCGGAGCTATCTGTTATAGAGGCTCTGGTCTACACAGGTGGGAGCTTCACTCGCAAGGTGAGCAATAACTTCTCTGCGTTCCTGGTGAAACACGGTAATGACACCTTCCTGTTTGACTCAGGGCTGGGCTCGAAGGTGGCCGATCAATATCGGAAATCTATGCCTTGGTGGCAAAGTCTATTTTTTAAATACGAGGACCCGGTCGATCCGGTGATCGACCAACTATTGCGCGCCCGCATGGAACCCGTTCAAACGATCATCCTAAGCCACAGCCACTGGGATCATGCCAGCGGCATTAGCGACTTCCCTAATTCCACGGTGCTGGTGCATCCCGCAGAACTGTCGATGATAGAGGACCCTACTGATGGAGTTGGCGGCAGCTGGCGCTCGCAAGTCAGCGCGAAATCGATCAAATGGAAAACCTTGGCATTTGAACCGGTGCCGTACAGAGGGTTCGCGAGCAGCCGGGATCTCTATGGAGACGGCACGGTGGTGCTGGTTCCTCTTCTCGGTCATACGCCCGGTTCGATCGGCATGTTTATATCAGTCGACTCC
>NZ_JBFTSF010000617.1:0-1158 GCF_056399905.1 Cupriavidus sp. 01L46 | reverse complement strand
GGCGTTTGGCAGTGGGCATATGCCCCAGGGTCAGCTGGCTTTTGCCCGAATGCTCGGTGGAGATCTGTACGTGTTCCTCGCCCTTCCAGTCTTCAAGGTCGACCAGGTTGCCGCTCTGCGTCTGGATGAGATTGCGCGACAGCAACCGGTCCCGAGTGGTGATCAGGTCCTCCTGCCGGCTGTTATGCAGCGCGTGCGCGATATAGGGCTTGTTCGGGTTGCCGTCGCGAAAGGCAATGGCGACTTCGGTGCCCTCGATGAGCGGGAAGTGCATCCCGGTTTGCAGGCCGCCAGCATACTGTCTCGCCAGGGGTATGGCCGCGCTTTCCATGCCCTTCGGCCATGGCTCGAAATCGAAATCGAAGCGGACGACGTAGTGGCCTGCTTTTGTCAGGTACGCGTATTTGTATTGGCCGGGCGAGGTGATGCGCGCGCTCAGCGTGCCCTGGATTTTCGGCCAGTTTTCCTCGTCCAGCGGCAGGCGAAAGCGCCGGTCCGACGGGATGGCCTTGTAGGTGTTGCGGTAAGCGGCATCACGCCCGCCGGTGTGGATGACTTCGGTGATGACCTGGCCGTTGGGGGCTTCGGCCAATGGCTCGTCCAGGCGCAGGATACGCCCGGAGTGCAGGTTGATCACGTTGCTCTGGCCCACATAGATAAGCTGGCTAGCCAGCAGGGCCTCGTGGCGCAGCTGCGCCTCCCACTTCGCCTCGGCCTTGTCCAGGTGATGCGTGCCATAGATATACTGCTGGCCGTACGTTGTCTTGTCCTTGCGCGCGACGTTGGCCTCGCCCTTGATGGGTTCCCACGCCTGATCCGGGTTGTAGTCGGCGACCAGGACCGATTCGGGCACGGTCCTGGCGTGCACCTGGATGTCGGATACCGACTCGATGCCGGCTTCCAGGCCGGCGGTCTCACGATAGGGCACGCGCAGTTCGGGCTGGTAGACGTAGTGGTCGATGTCGTCGCCGAAGACGATCATCTCGCCGAACTTTCCCGGGATGAAGTAGCAATACAGCCCTTCCTGGCGCATCAGCAACTGGACATATTCCCAGTCGGATAGCTGGTACTGGAAGCGGAATTTGTGCTGGGTGTACTTGCGGCGCACCTTGAGGGAAAACTGGTGGCCCCGGAGCTCGTGCCGGCGCAGGATAGCCT
>NZ_JBFTSF010000616.1:0-1182 GCF_056399905.1 Cupriavidus sp. 01L46 | reverse complement strand
ATCCATTGGTGTTGAACTTTAGAAATGCTTTCAGTAAGTGCTTTATGGTTAACTTTCACGGAAGGCCACCAGCTAAGGTGGTATTCGTTGGTGTCGGAAAGGACGAAGGTTGGCGCCGAGCACCGATCGGAACGACTGAACGCTTCTATTTTGGCCCCTTATCGTCACTTTTAGCCCGAGCGGAGCTACGCAGGATCCGGATTTGCACCAATGAGTTACACCTTGAGGATCTCGGTGCMTGTCCATCTGAACGTTGTGGTGCGCGAACGCGTATCACGTTGTCTGCCAGCGACAGGAATCCACACCAATCGACTACACCTTAGAAATTGGTCATCGCCCGGGCGAGCCTTATGCCATAAGGGTTGCTGGGCTAAGGACCTGAGGGAAGATCCCTGCGATGTTCTGTCAAAAAGGGCTCGGCATCCACTAGGTGGACATAGGCAGAGGATCGTGGCCTGTCAGGGGAGCAACGGTGGGTTGAGCTTGTATCGCTCTCGTCACTTGCTAGCAAGCTTTCTTGCTTGTAAACAAACAGCTATTACAGGGCCCATTTTCTCCTTTTGAATCAAATAGTTACGATGAGCAAAGCGTTAACCGTTGGTCAGGAGGTGATAGTGGTTGGTCGATAGGTGGCATTGATTGGTACGTTAACGTGTAAGCCTTTGGTGCGTCGTGGTGTAATTGATTGGTGCCAAGGCGTTAACAGTTGGTGCAAGGTGTAGTTCGTTGGTTATGGCTGTGGATAAGTCCCTGGAACCCGCGCCGTAGTTCGCTTTGCCGTCGTCACAGGATTTCTATGGTGATATCGGTTGGTCGCGATGGTGCTATTGGTTGGTTCGGGCATAGCGGCAACGGCGAGAATCGTGCTTAAGAGCAGATTCGCACCAATGCATACCACTTTGGGAATTTTGCCCTGGGCCGCATACCTACCAACCGCTGACGATGGTGGCATTGTTAACTTGACCAATTACACCTTAGCCACGATAGTAACGTCCATTGACGCTGAGGGGCGAGGGAAAGCATGGCTAACATCGTGAGGAAAACGACGCCGGAGCACCAACCGCTGACGATGGTGGCATTGTTAACTTGACCAATTACACCTTAGCCACGATAGTAACGTCCATTGACGCTGAGGGGCGAGGGAAAGCATGGCTAACATCGTGAGGAAAACGACGCCGGAGC
>NZ_JBFTSF010000615.1:0-1186 GCF_056399905.1 Cupriavidus sp. 01L46 | reverse complement strand
TCGCGTAGGCTGGCGTGACAGCTGCCCACATCATCTCGTGCTGGATGACATGGAAGGCACGCACGAAGCTCATGTCAGTCGGCGCGAGCTTCGCTTCTCGGGCGGCGCTGGCCATCTCGCGACGAATCAGGTTGTAGGCGATCAAGGCGCCCCAGATTTCCTGGCATACCCCATCGACGGTTCGGCTACGCAGGGTCAGCTCCATGCCGAGCATCGACTGCTTCAGTTCCCGGTAGCTCGTTTCGATCTGCCAGCGCCGCTCGTAACTGGCGACGATGTCAGCAGGTTTGAAGCGTCGGCGATCGAGCAGCGACGTCAGCAGAATTCGGCTACGTCCGCGTGCATCGATCGTTCGGATTGCCCGCGCCTGCCAGAACTCCGGCAGCGCCGGACACTTCTTGCGTGCCTGCGGCGAGACACGCATGCGTACCGTGGCGTCCTCGGCCGTCCCGGCCGTCACCTCCCAGCGCGTGTTGGACTTGGCCGGAATCAGGAAGTGGCGGTTGTGCCCGCCCATCGTCAGACCGCACAGGATCTCGGCAGCCAGGAAGCCTTTGTCGAATACCGTCAGCGAATCATCCGGTATCTGCGGCAACAAGCCTTTGGCGTACACCATCTCATTGCTGTCATAGCGACCGAAGCTGGCACCTGCCACCAGGTGCGTGGGGATCGCAGTCAGCGTCACCATGCGCACCTGCGGATAGCTGGCGACCCTGCGAGCGTAAGCTTGGGCGCCAAAGTGCTCGCGGTTGGCAGGGCTGTCGGCTGTGCGTAGCGTCGTGCCATCCATCGCCCACAGGCTGAGTCCCTTGAGGGCGTAGTCGCTGGCGTCCTGCAGACTCCAGGCGCGCGCTGTTCGTTCGAACAGCCAGGCCAGCGGCGCCTCGCCAACGCGCTGGCGGGCTTGCGTCGCCGCGCTCTTGCTGACGAACGGCGCCACCTCGTCAGGCAGGGCCAGTTCCAGATTGTCGAGCACTTCGCTGATCGACCAATGGCGGTACATCGCCAGCGCAATCACCAGCCAGACCACCTGTTCAGCGGGCAATCGACGGCGACGGATACTTGCCGTTCCCGTCGCGTCTACCGCGCGCTCGATCCACTCGTACGGAAGATGCTCGGCGAGCCGACTCAAGTCGGCCGGCTGTTGCGCTTCGAGCAGGAAGGTCAGGTGACTGGAAAGCATCGC
>NZ_JBFTSF010000614.1:0-1188 GCF_056399905.1 Cupriavidus sp. 01L46 | reverse complement strand
GGTACTGGATGTTGGTCGAGCCCTTCAGGAACCACAGCAGTTCGTGAATGATCGACTTCATGTGCAGCTTCTTGGTGGTCACCACCGGGAAGCCTTCGCGCAGGTCGAAGCGCATCTGGTAGCCAAACACCGAGCGCGTGCCGGTGCCGGTGCGGTCGGCCTTTTCGGTGCCATGCTCTTGCACATGGCGCATGAAGTCGAGGTACTGTTTCATCGGCGCGGGTGTTGGGGAAAAGTGACGCGACAGCGGCGTGCGCGTATGGCGGCAATCTGCTAACCGAATAGCAAATAACCGGATAGCAAATTGCTAAATGTTTAGCATTTTATCGCAAAGCAAAACGGGCCGCCTTTCGGCGACCCGTGGCGACCCGTTTTCAGGATCCAGCTAGCTCGGCGGCGCTGGCGCCGCCGCGCATTACTGCGCGGCCGTAGCCGGAGCCCGGCGTTTTTGCACCAGGTAGCCAGCGCCCAGCACGCCGCCAACGACAACCACGAACAAGCCGTAGTAAGCCAGTGCGTTGCTGTTGAAGAAATCCTTCACCAGCGGCTCGCTGACGATCATCTTGACTGCGGTGAAGGCTAGCACGCCGGCACCGACGAAGATGACCGAGGGGAAGCGCGACATCAGCTTGAGCACCAGGCTCGAGCCCCACACCACGATGGGGATGCTGATGAGCAGGCCCAGCACCACCAGCAGGAAGCTGCCGTGCGCCGCGCCGGCCACTGCCAGCACGTTGTCCACGCCCATCACCGCATCGGCGATGATGATCGTCTTCATCGCGCCCACCAGGGTGGTTGCGCCCGCGCCATGTTCGTCGCCATTGCCGTCATCGGACAGCAGCTTGTAGGCAATCCACACCAGGGCCGCGCCGCCGATCAGCAGCAGGCCAGGGATCTTGAGCAGCCACACCACGCCGACCGTCATGGCCGAACGGACCACGACCGCGCCGACAGTTCCCCAGATGATGGCTTTCTTCTGCAGGTGGGGCGGCAGGTTGCGCGCCGCCAGGGCGATCACGATCGCATTGTCGCCGGCCAGCACAAGGTCAATGACGACGATGGATAGCAGTGCCGTCAGGAACTGCATCGTGAACAAATCGGTAAACCATTCCATGAAATCTCCTCGAACAACGAATAGCTAAGAGCCGTGCGTACGCACCGGTTTGGCCTGGAGACATGATGTGTGGG
>NZ_JBFTSF010000613.1:0-1194 GCF_056399905.1 Cupriavidus sp. 01L46 | reverse complement strand
CAGGGTCGGCGCCAGCGGATTGACCGTCACCGCCTCGGTGGCCGTGGTGGTGGTGCTGAGATTGCCCTCGCCGTCGGCAGTGGTCGCCGCCACGCTCAGCGTGAAGTTGGCGTCATTGGTCGGCGTGATCGTCAGTGAGCCTAATGTCCAGCCATGGACATCGACCGCGCTGTGGCTCGCATCGGCGGTGAAGCTGTGGCCACCCGCGCCGTCGCTCAACGTGGCCCCGACCGGGATCGCACCGACCACCAGCGAGGCCTGGCTGTTGCCGTCGCCGGCCAGGCCGTTGACCGTGGCGCCGAGGTTCAGCGCGATGGCCGCGCCCTCGACCCCGCTCTCGGCCACCGGCGCCAGGCTCGGCGCCAGCGGGTTGACCGTCACCGTCTCGGCGGCGGTGGTGGTGGTGCTGAGGTTGCCCTCGCCGTCGGTGGCGGTSGCCGCCACGCTCAGCGTGAAGTTGGCGTCGYTGGTYGGCGTGATGGTCAGGCTCGACAGGGTCCAGCCATGGACATCGACCGCGGTGTGGCCGGCCGAAGCGGTGAAGCTGTGGCTGCCGTCGCTCAACGTGGCSCCCAGCGGGATCGCRCYGACCACCAGCGAAGCCAGGCTGTTGCYGTCGCCGGCSAGGCCATTGACCGTCGCGCCCAGGTTCAGCGCGATGGCCGCACCCTCGACTCCGCTCTCGGCCACCAGCGCCAGGCTCGGCGCCAGCGGGTTGACCGTCACCGCCTCGGTGGCCGTGGTGGTGGTGCTGAGGTTGCCCTCGCCGTCGGTGGCGGTCGCCGCCACGCTCAGCGTGAAGTTGGCGTCGTTGGTCGGCGTGATCGTCAGTGAGCCTAACGTCCAGCCATGGACATCGACCGCAGTATGGCCGGCCGAAGCGGTGAAGCTGTGGCTGCCGTCGCTCAACGTGGCCCCCAGCGGGATCGCACCGACCACCAGCGARGCCWGGCTGTTGCCGTCGCCGGCSAGGCCRTTGACCGTGGCGCCGAGATTCAGCGCGATGGCCGCGCCCTCGACYCCGCTCTCGGCCACTGGCGCCAGGCTCGGCGCCAGCGGATTGACCGTCACCGCCTCGGTCGCGGTGGTGGTGGTGCTGAGGTTGCCCTCGCCGTCGGTGGCGGTCGCCGCCACGCTCAGCGTGAAGTTGGCGTCGTTGGTCGGCGTGATGGTCAGGCTCGACAGGGTCCAGCC
>NZ_JBFTSF010000612.1:0-1890 GCF_056399905.1 Cupriavidus sp. 01L46 | reverse complement strand
ATCTCCAGCGTCACCCACGCCTTCTGCGGCGACTGCAGCCGCATCCGCCTGTCGACCGAAGGCCGGCTCTACCTGTGCCTGTTCGCCACCGAAGGCTACGACCTGCGCGCGCTGCTGCGCGGCGAGCATAGCGACCTGGAAATCTCCAATGCCATTGCCGGGGTCTGGCAAGGGCGCACCGATCACTACTCGGAACAGCGCAGCGACCCCGCGGTGCGGCAGGTGCGTACCGAGAACAAGATCGAGATGTCGTATATCGGCGGCTGACGGCATCTAAGCACCTAAGCAACGAAGCAACGAAGCGCCTCGGGCGCCGCAGTACCGCAGCCAATCCTGCCTATATCAAAACCGCTCCATGCCATCACTACAATCCGTCATTTCCTGCCTGTCCGACTACGATCCCGGTGCGTTGCCGGTGGCGCAGGCCAACCAGATCATCGGCGRGGTGGTCGAGCCCGTGAGGGGCACCGAGCAGGTCGCCCTGCGCACAGCGTTCGACCGCGTGCTGGCCGAAGACGTCATCTCCAGGCTGGACGTGCCCGCGCACGACAACGCCGCCATGGACGGCTATGCGTTCGCCAGCAGCGAGTTGGCCGCGGGCGGCAACGTGACCCTGACGGTGGTCGGCAGCGCCTTTGCCGGTGCTGCCTGCGAGCAAGCGGTCGCGCGCGGCCAGGCTGCGCGCAGATTCGCTTTGACGCCAAGGCGGTACGGGCCGGCGACAACCGCCGCCTGCGCGGCGAAGACCTCGCCATCGGCCAGCCGGCACTGGCCGCCGGACGCATCCTGCAGCCGGCCGACCTTGGCCTGCTGGCGTCGCTGGGCGTGGCCGAAGTCAAGGTGCGGCGCCGCCTGCGCGTGGCGTTCTTCTCCACYGKCGAYGAACTGCGCTCCATTGGCGAGCCRCTCGATGCGGGCTGCGTCTACGACTCGAACCGCTACACGCTGCACGGCATGCTGCGGCGGCTGAACGTCGACCTGATCGACATGGGCGTGGTGCCCGACGATCCCGCCGCGCTYGAAGCGGCATTGCGCAGCGCGTGCGAAAACGCCGACGCGGTCATCACCTCGGGCGGCGTCTCGGTGGGAGAAGCCGACTACACCAAGCAGATCATGGCCCAGCTTGGCGATGTGACCTTCTGGAAGATCGCCATGCGCCCCGGGCGGCCCATGGCCTTCGGCCGCATYGCTTCCCACGGCCGCGAAGCGCTGCTGTTCGGCCTGCCAGGCAACCCAGTGGCRGTGATGGTGACSTTCTATCACTTCGTGCGGGCCGCCCTGCACCGCCAGATGGGCGCCAAGGTGGCGCCCCTGCCGCTGATGCGCGTGCGCAGCGCCCAGGCGATCCGCAAGAAACCTGGCCGCACCGAATACCAGCGCGGCATCCTGGCGCCGGCCCCGGARGGCGGCTGGCAGGTGAGCATCACCGGGCAGCAGGGCTCGGGCGTGCTGCGCTCGATGAGCGAGGCCAATTGCTTCATCGTGCTGGGGCCGGAGCAGGCCACGGTCGCCGCCGGCAGCGAGGTGGACATCATGCTGTTCGACGGGCTGCTGTGAAACCCGGCAGAACCGGAGCAGCGATCTCCCTGCGTCTGCGCGACCATCCAGAATCGCCATGGCATGACCATCGCACAAACGCCTGTCGCGGCTCGGAATGCCCTCAGACGACAGACAACGGCGCAGGCGACAGATCGAGCATGATACGCAGTTCGACGTTGTCCGGATTGCGCGGCTGCCAAACGCGACCGATGACCATAAAGATGATTGGTTGCCCAGGGAACTGAATCAGGTCGCCGATCACCGGCGTTATCGCGCCGGTGTGGGGTGTCAGATCCAAGTCGATGTCTCTTGCTGCGGCTTGAGCGGCTGGGGTGAACTCAAGGGTGATCG
>NZ_JBFTSF010000611.1:0-1207 GCF_056399905.1 Cupriavidus sp. 01L46 | reverse complement strand
GCATCAACCTGTCTTTGCGGATGTCAATGGTGAAGGGAGATCGGCCAGAATATCGTCGGATGCGTGCTGAAATCGGTCTATCAGAAAATCCAGTAACGCCCGCACGCGGGGAGTCATGTACYGATTCTGGTGGAATACAGCATAGATTCCTGGCTCGCTTTCGATCAAATCTGGTAACAGGGCCTTGAGTGTGCCAGCACGAATATCCTCAGCCGCATCCCAGATCGTCTTGCGGGCAATGCCATATCCTGCCAGTGCCCATGCACGGGCCAACGCACCGTCATTGGTTTCCCACGCATTTTCCATCGCTACCGTGTGAGTCCAGTGCCTTCCCGCTGACGCAAAATGAAATTCGTTCAGTGGGCCGGCAGCCGTGACTAGGATGACGAACTGATGTGTAACCAAGTCTGCCGGAGTACGTGGCGTACCGTGTTTAGCCAGGTATTCAGGAGACGCGCATAACACCCGCCAGTTTGGCGCGAGCCGACGTGCAATGAGCGAATCGTTATCCGGCTTTCCAAAACGAACCGCGAAGTCTACGTCATCGTGCAGCAGATCCGAGGGCGAGTCGGTCAACGTCAGGGCGACTTTCAATTCTGGCTGCGCACGGATGAAGTCTTCCAGCCATTGATTAAGCTGATGACGACCAAAATCGGCTGATGCCGAAATACGAACTTTTCCGCGCACCGCATTCTGGCTCACATGGAGCGCGTCTTCGGCGTCCTCAATGGCTCTCAGGGCGATGCAGCAATGTCGATGATATAGCCGGCCCTCTTCGGTCAAACGCAATTGCCTTGTACTGCGATCGAGCAACTTCGTGCGAAGCGCAGCTTCCAGTTTGGTCAGCCGAGCACTCGCAGCGGCTGGCGAAAAGCCCAGCTTGCGGCCCGCGGCAGACAGGCTGCCAAGTGCCGCCGCCTCTACGAACAAACGCATATCACCTAGTCGATCGGTCGCCATCTTTCATTTAGATTTGAATTTGATTCAAAATCTGCCCCAATTATCAAATCTATGTGTACCAGCCAAACTGCGTCCTTGCAACCCTGACTGAAAGGCGACAGCGAGAGGTGGACGGCATGATGGACGAGAGTAGCGGTACGGTAGTGGAGAGGATCGAGTGTGTGGCACCGGCAGGCCGGCTTCCCATGTCAGGGTTGCTGGCGTTGACGATGGCTAGTTTTATTGCCACGGCGAACGAGACAGTGCC
>NZ_JBFTSF010000610.1:0-1208 GCF_056399905.1 Cupriavidus sp. 01L46 | reverse complement strand
GGCGCCGTGCCTCCGATGGGGGTGAGCGTGTAACCGACGCGTGCGAAGCCGGGTGGGCAGTTGTTGAAGCGAAGCTCGAACCCTTTCGTGCCCGACTGGTCGCCGGTCGATCCCACGCCCTTGAGCTTGTGCAAGACCATCCCGGGCAGCGCGACGCTTTGATCCGGCGTCGAGCAGGTGCCGTTGACCAGCTTGACGGTGGCCGCCAGGGCGATCGCGAGACCGTAGGTGTTCGGCGTTACCATGCACATATCGCCATCATTTACCCAACGAGTCACCGTGCACACATAGAAATAGGACGGGTTGCCGCCTGCCTGGCCCGCGAGGCTGCCGGCCGCCAGCGGGCKGTCGTCGCGCACCAGTTGTACTTCGAGTGGCGAATTGACCGTGATCTCGCTGCCCCATTTGACGTTGAACGCAGTGATGGGCTGGCCATTGACCAGCAAGCGAGTCGAGATGCCCGATACGTTGGTCGCGATTAACGGCCCAGTTGCGGGTGAAATCCCGCCGTATGGCCAGAGCGATATCGCATTAATCTTGCACGATGACGAGGAGCAGAGTTGACTCAACGGAATCGTGTAGCGACTGATCACGGTGCCTGTTGGCAGGGTGGCTGGCAGGTTCAGCGTCGTTCCAAACGCCGTGACCGCATCGAGTGCAAATGCTTTCGGCGAAATCAACACGACGAAGACAAGAACGAATGCCGGGATCAGGCGCGCAGCGAGACCGCGTAGGATCTGATGGAGTTGTTGCATAGCAGAAATATTTCCCTTCCCATCCGGTAAACGAGGGAAACCGAGGTTCCCCTGTGCCACCCCAATTTTTCGGATCATGCATTGCGTTGTCGGGACGCGCGGGCTTGATCTCGGATGCTATCGGGATTGCAGGCCGTTTAAAATCGGACGAGTATTAAAATGCATTCCGTCGACGGAAATACGTCGTCGTTAGCGTATCGAGGGCAGGTCGATGCCGCGTTCGGGCAAGACGCTCCCGATAGATTGTTCCTTAAGCTATCCTTAAGTTGTTGTGAGCGGTAGCGCGGTAGGGCGAGACCGTTGGCCGCGCGGTCGCCAACTGCCGCTTGCCGTGATAATGGGTAACTCATCGTGAACGTAGCGAGGCCATTCGCATAGCCGGCGTCACCTTCGATGCGGTCTGGATGTACTGTGCCGTCAGATAATCGACAGACTGACCGCCAACCGTTACCG
>NZ_JBFTSF010000609.1:0-1218 GCF_056399905.1 Cupriavidus sp. 01L46 | reverse complement strand
ATATAGTCCTGCCCTCGCGTGCGGCTGTAGCTCAGTTGGATAGAGTACTTGGCTACGAACCAAGGGGTCGTGGGTTCGAATCCTGCCAGCCGCACCACCTGACACGCGTAGCAAACCAACGGCTTAGAGAAACTTGTTCTCTAAGCCGTTTTTGCGTTTTGCCTGGCGCCTCACGCATCGCCCGCAATCGCTCAGTAAAGCAGCGCGCTCAGGCCGGCTTTCTTGCCGGCCGCTTCACGTCCGTCACCTGCGAGTTGCTGCGTGAATGCGGTGGTGTACTTCGTGCCTCAAATACCGTTGCCGTGGGCGCCCCGGGGTCTTCAGGCGGCCGGCTGGCCAACGGTTGCGATGCGAAGCAGGTTGGTCGTGCCGGGCGTGCCGAAGGGCATGCCCGCGGAAATCACGATGACTTGCCCAGAAGTGGCAAAGCCCTCGTTCTCGGCCGTGTCGCAGGCATAGTTCGTCATCTCGGTGACGCTCTCCACTTCATGGATGATGACTGCATGGACACCCCAGACCAGTGCCATGGCACGCGCGGCATGCAGGTTCGGGGTCATGCCGATGATGGGGGCATCGGGACGCTCGCGCGACATGCGCATGGCGCAATAGCCTGAGCTTGTGTACGCCACGGTGGTGGCTACGTGGAGAAGCCCGGCAACGCGGCGCATTGCGCTGCCGATGGCGTTGGCGATGTCCGGCTCGGGCGGGGTCTGCGACGCCTCCATGACCTCCCTGTAGTACGGGTCCGCCTCCGTCTGCACGATGATGCTGTTCATCATCTGCACGGCTTCGACGGGGTACTTCCCCGAGGCCGACTCCGCGGAGAGCATGACGGCGTCGGCGCCATCGTAGATGGCGGTGGCAACGTCGGAGGCTTCGGCGCGCGTCGGAACCGGCGAGCTGACCATGGATTCCAGCATCTGCGTGGCGACGATGACGGGCTTGCCCGCTTTGCGGCAAGCCTGCACGATGCGCTTCTGGATGGACGGCACCTGCTCGGCGGGCATTTCGACGCCAAGATCGCCACGGGCGACCATCACCGCGTCGGTTTCGGCGACGATGGCATGCAACTCGGCGATGGCCGCTGGCTTCTCCAGCTTGGCGACGATGCTGGCCCGGTTTCCGACAATCTGCTTGATCTCGCGGATATCCTCCGCGCGCTGGACGAAAGACAAGGCGATCCAGTCGACCCCGAGCGACAAGCCGTAGTCCAGGTCT
>NZ_JBFTSF010000608.1:0-1231 GCF_056399905.1 Cupriavidus sp. 01L46 | reverse complement strand
GGTCAGCACCTTGGCGTCGCTGATGGGTGTCGCGAGCGGCAGGTACACCGATGAAAGCCGGATCGATGCGATGTTGTCGTTTGCGCCGGTCTTCTGCTGGTGCTGCGTGGTCATGCTTGTGCTCCTGATTTCTTGAGATGCGGCCCACCGAGGCCGCCTGGTGATGCGAGGTGATGCGTGGGGATGCATGGTGATGCCTGGTGCCGGCCCTACTCGATCATTGCACCGGATTCCCTGACGGTCTTGCCCCATTTCTCTATTTCGGCCTTGACGAACTCGTTCGCCTTGGCGGGTGAACTGCCGACCACGACGAACCCTGCGGCCTCGAGCTTTTCCTTGACCTTGGGATTGGCCATCGCCTTTTCCGATGCGGCGGCAAGCTTGTCGATGATGGCCTTGGGCGTGCCTGCGGGAGCTGCCAGGCCGAACCAGGAGACCGCAGAGAAACCGGGGAAGCCGGACTCGGCGATGGTCGGCACGTTCGGATAGGAGGGGTTCCGCTCGGCGCTGAAGACGGCAATCGGCCGCAGCTTGCCTGACTTGACGTACGGCAGCAAAACGTCCTGGTTCAGCGTGAGGATGGGCACATGCCCGGCAAGCGTGTCGCTGATGGCTGCGGCGCCGCCCTTGTAGGGCACGGGCGTGATCTTGAATCCTGCGGCCGACTCGAGCATCTGCATGCCCAGGTGGTTCGAAGACCCGTTGCCGGAATTGGCAGCCTGGTATTTTCCGGGCGAGGCTTTGACGAGCTTGAGGAATTCCTGGATGGTCTTGGCCGGAAACTCGGGGTTCACCACCAGCACATTCGGCCCGGTCGCCAGCAAGGAAATGTGGGCAAAATCCTTGTCCGCATACGGCAGCTTGTTGTAGAGGCCGTAGTTGATCGCGTTCGAACCCACGCCCGAGATCAACAAGGTGTAGCCATCTGGCACCGMGCGTGCCACCGCCACGGAGCCGATCCCGCCATTAGCGCCGCCCCTGTTCTCCACGACGAACGACTGTCCGAGCTGGGCCTGCAGTTCTGCAGCCAGGATCCGGCCCATTGCGTCGGAGCTGCCCCCCGCGGGGAACGGCACGACGATGTTCACTGGCTTGGCGGGATATGGCTGCTGCGCTGCCGCCGGCAACGCCAGCGTGGCGGCAGCGAGCGCCACGCAAATCAAGGGAACGCAACGGCGCGCCTGCGCCGAGCGCCACGCAAATCAAGGGAACGCAACGGCGCGCCTGCGCC
>NZ_JBFTSF010000607.1:0-1238 GCF_056399905.1 Cupriavidus sp. 01L46 | reverse complement strand
GTCTCGCCACCTCGCGCTCCACTGCGKGGACGGGGCGCGTTCATACCATCTTTTCTTTACGAGTAAAGAAAAGTGACATCTCACACGTTCCAAAACGGCCAACACCGTACAGCCGCGCCAGCAGCTAGAAGCAGTAAAACCCCACCCCAAAACGCCCCCCAGTCAGCGGGCGACAAGCAATACAAACCGCATACGTGCATACATATCCAATCTGGGCCCGTCCACGCATGGCATATGCACTTCACGCCGGCCTACAATCCCTGTTCCAAGCACAACAGACTTTGCGAACGAATCAGCGGAACGGGACACTAGGGTCCCGTCCTCACGGGAGATCCCATGCATCTCGAAGGTTCCTGCCATTGCGGCGCGGTCAGCTTCAGCCTGGAGTCCGGCTCGCCTTATCCGTTCATGCATTGCTACTGCTCGATCTGCCGCAAGACGGCGGGCGGCGGTGGCTATGCCATCAACCTCGGCGGTGACGCCGCCACGCTGAAGGTTCGCGGCAAAAAGCATATCGGCATCTATCACGCGGTGATGCGCGAGCCGGGCAAGCGCGCGCGCCGCTCGCCGGCGGAGCGGCATTTCTGCCTGAAATGCGGCAGCGCGTTATGGCTCTGGGATCCGCGCTGGCCGGAGCTGGTGCATCCGCAGGCGGGCRCCATCGATACGCCGCTGCCCAAGCCGCCGGAGGTGGTGGAGGCCGCGCTGGATTTTGCCGCGCCCTGGGTCGATGTGCCCAAGGGGCGAGGCCATGTGCACTGCGGCACCTGGCCCTCCGAGTCGCTTGCCGAGTGGCACAGGCGCCGCGGCCTGCAAGGTTAGCCGCGCGCCAGCATGATCCCCGCGGTGGCGATCAGGCACAGAGCAAACGCGGCGCGCAGCCGCCGCTCCGGCATGCGGTGGGCCAGCGCCACGCCCCACGAGATGGTCAGCATGCCGCCGAGCGACAGCGGGATGCCGCTGGCCCAGTCGACATGGCCGGCATGGGCATAGGCGGCCAGCGCCACCACCGCGCCGGGCGTGACCAGCGCCAGCGCCAGGCCTTGCGCCGCCGCCTGCCGGAATCCGAACAGCCCGACCAGGGCCGGCGCCGCCACCACGCCGCCGCCCACGCTGAAAAAGCCCGAGAACGCGCCGCCGACCACGCCCAGCGCCGGAATCCAGCGCGGTGACAGGCGCGCCTGCTGCGCCGTGGCGGCGCGCCCCGGCAGCAGCCGCCAGAGGAAATAGGGAAATAG
>NZ_JBFTSF010000606.1:0-1242 GCF_056399905.1 Cupriavidus sp. 01L46 | reverse complement strand
ATACAGGTCTTCGATGCCGACAGCGATGAGAACATCGCCAACATCGCCACCGGCAAACGCTGCTGGCACTTCAGCTTCACCCCCGACGACGCACGGCTGCTGATCGCCTGCGGCCGCTCGAACGCCGTCTACGTGGTGGATGCGCGGACCTACCAGCCGCTGCGCGAAGTGGCCGGCGTGGCGCTGAGCTGGGGTGTTGTCACCTACCCGAAAAGCCCGGGGACGCTCGATGCGCCCTGAATGCCTGGACGCTCGCCGCCACGCAGCCAGGTCTTCAGGATTCCGCGCGACTGCGCATATGGGACTCTTTGCCTAACAGGCGAGGGGGAAGCGAAGAAAGAGAGACGCCGCAATCCGCGTCTCTAATGCTGCGCGCTCAGCAATCCGGCCACCGTCTTCGCGCCAGCCTGATCGGCGATCTCCCGCGCGGTCAGCCCGCGGTTGTCGCGCAGCTCGGGCCGGGCGCCTCTGGATAGCAGCAGGCGCACCGTATCGACCTTGTCGTAGCCGGCCGCCCACATCAGCGCGGTGAGCCCGTTGGCGTAGAGGGTGTTGACGTCCACGCCGGCATCCAGCAGTTGCCGCACCACGCTGGCATGCCCCTCGCCGGCGGCGTAGATCATGGCGGTCTTGTCGACGCGATCCGTGGCGGCCAGCTCCGCATGGCGCGCCAGCAGCATCGCCACAATCTCATCAAAGCCGCCGAAGGCCGCGGCCATCAGCGGCGTCACGCCCTGCACGTTGGCCTGGCTGACGTCGGCGCCATGCTCGACCAGCGTGCGCGCCATCTCGGTCAGCCCGCGCTTGGCCGCGGTGAGCAGCGGCGTATCGCCGATGCGGTTGCGCGCATTCACCGCCGCGCCCTGCTGCAGCGCCGCACTCACCGCCGCCGCGTCGCCGGCCCGGGCGGCCGCGAGCAGGCGGGCATTGAGGCTGATGTCGTCGTCGGCCCTGGCCGGCAGGCACAGCGTTCCCATGCCACATAGCAACGCAGCGGCAAGTCCCGCGCGCCACCTGGTGCGTCCGTTCATGTCCGTCCCCCGCCGCTGCCGTTGACTACGTTGCCCGACCCATCGCGACACCCTTGCTGGCTGGGTGTGGAGCTAAGTGTGGAGGTTAGGACGCGCAATTTCAAGGCGCCTCCACTGGCATGCTGCAGCGCGGCGAACGCCGCTTTGGCGCGCGCCGCGATGCGGGTTGTTTTGCCGGCACTCTTGCCTATACTGCTTGTGACCCGGGCCG
>NZ_JBFTSF010000605.1:0-1243 GCF_056399905.1 Cupriavidus sp. 01L46 | reverse complement strand
TAGTAGTGCCGCTGAGGTTGCCTTCGGCGTCCCTCTCCGTGGCGCGTGCCGTCAGCGTAAAGTTTGCATCACTGGTCGGCGTGATGGTCAGGCTCGATAGGGTCCAGCCGCTCAGATCGATGGCGTCCCCCGTTCCGATCGAAGTGTGAGTATGGCCATGCCCATCGCTCAACACCGCATTGGCCGGCGCGCCGCTGATCGTCAACGTGTTCTGGAGGTTGGCATCGCCCGTCAGGTTCGTGATCGTCACGCCGAGACCGCCCAGCGCGATTGCCGCGCCCTCGACGCCGATGGCGGTAGCTGCCCAGGACAGCGTCGGTGCCAGCGGGTTGACCGTCACCGCTTCGGTCGCTGTGGTGGCGCCGCTGAGATTGCCTTCGGCGTCCCTCTCGGTAGCCCGTGCCGTCAGCGTAAAGTTCGCATCGCTGGTTGGCGTGATGGTCAGGCTCGACAGAGTCCAGCCGTTCAGATCAATGATGTCTCCCGTGCCGATCGAAGTGTGAGCATGGCCGTGCCCGTCGCTCAACACCGCATTGATCGGCGCGCCGCTGATCGTTAACGTGTTCTGGAGGTTGGCATCGCCCGTCAGGTTCGCGATCGTTAAACCGAGACCGCCCAGCGCGATCGCCGTGCCCTCGACGCCGACGGCGGTTGCCGACCAGGACAGCGTCGGCGCCAGCGGGTTGACCATCACCGCCTCGGTGGCAGTGGTGGTGGTACTGAGGTTGCCCTCGCCGTCGGCAGTGGTGGCCGCCATGCTCAGCGTGAAGTTGGCGTCGCTGGTTGGTGTGATCGTCAGTGAGCCTAGCGTCCAGCCATGGACATCGACCGCAGTGTGGCCGGCCGAAGCGGTGAAGCTGTGGCTGCCATCGCTCAACGTGGCCCCGACCGGGATCGCGCTGACCACCAGCGAGGCCAGGCTATTGCTGTCGCCAGCCAGGCCATTGACCGTGGCGCCCAGGTTCAGCGCGATCGCCGCGCCCTCGACCCCGCTCTCGGCCACCGGCGCCAGGCTCGGYGCCAGCGGGTTGACCGTCACCATCTCGGTCGCCGTGGTGGTGGTGCTGAGGTTGCCCTCGCCGTCGGTGGCGGTCGCCGCCACGCTCAGCGTGAAGTTCGCGTCGTTGGTCGGCGTGATGGTCAGGCTCGACAGGGTCCAGCCATGGACATCGACCGCGGTGTGGCCGGCCGAAGCGGTGAAGCTGTGGCTGCCGTCGCTCAACGTGGCCCCCAGCGGGATCGC
>NZ_JBFTSF010000604.1:0-1249 GCF_056399905.1 Cupriavidus sp. 01L46 | reverse complement strand
TTGCCGTGACCTGTGGCGAGCAGACGCTGCGTTATGGCGAACTGCTGGCGCGTGCCGATCGTCTGGCCGCCGTGCTTCATGCACGCGGCATCGGCGCCGAGGATCGTGTGGGCATCGCCCTGTCCCGCTCGCTCGACATCATCGTCACGCTGCTGGCCGTGATGCGGGCTGGCGCGGCCTATGTGCCGTTCGACCCGGCCTATCCCAGGGACCGGCTGGCCTATCTGTTCGAGGACAGCGCGATCCGGCTGCTCGTCACCGAGCCGRCCTTGCTCGATGCGCTGCCGGCGCCGGCTTCTCTGCCCGTGCTGACGCTGGACATGGTGGGCAACGGCCCGACGCTGGCTGCCGAGGTGCCGGTCCATCCGTCTCAACTTGCCTACGTGATCTACACGTCCGGTTCGACGGGACGCCCCAAGGGCGTGTGCGTGTCCCACGGCCCGCTGGCCATGCACGTGGCGGCGACCATCGACGCCTACGAAATGGGCCTGCACTCGCGCGAACTGCATTTCCTGTCGTTCGCGTTCGAYGGCGCCCACGAACGCTGGCTTTGCGCCTTGRCCTGCGGCGGCTCKCTGGTACTGCGCGACGACGCGCTCTGGACGCCCGAGCAGACGGCGCAGGCGATGATCCGGCACGGCGTGACCAACGCGGGCTTCCCGCCGGCGTATCTGCGGCAACTGGCCGAATACGTCGAACAGAGCGGCGAGCGTCCGGACGTCTCGCTCTATTCCTTCGGTGGCGAAGCGATGCCGCGTGGCGCCTTTGCCCAGGCACGGCGCGCGCTGGGTGCGCGGACCTATATCAACGGCTATGGCCCGACGGAGACCGTGGTCACGCCGATGGTGTGGAAGGTGCGCGGCGATGCGCCGGAAGCGGATTTCGCGGGCACCTATGCGCCGATTGGCCGCCCGATTGGCGACCGGCGCTGCTACCTGCTCGACGCGGAGCTGAACCTCGTGCCGCCGGGCGTGGCGGGCGAGCTTCATATCGGCGGCGAAGGGTTGGCGCGTGGGTATCTGAACCGTCCGGGCATGTCGGCGGAGCGCTTTATTCCAGACCCATTCGCTGACGATGGCGCACGGCTGTATCGCACAGGCGATCTGGCGCGCTGGCTGCCTGACGGGCAACTGGAGTACCTGGGCCGGATCGACCAGCAACTGAAGATTCGCGGCTTCCGGATCGAACCGGGCGAAATCGAGGCGCGGATTCTGGCGCAGGCGGGTGTGGGCAATGCGGCGGTGCTGGC
>NZ_JBFTSF010000603.1:0-1261 GCF_056399905.1 Cupriavidus sp. 01L46 | reverse complement strand
AAAGGCATTGTGAGTGGTAGGGCGCTAGGACACTAGGGCGGCAGGGCGAGACCGTTGGCAGTCCCACCGTCAACGGCCGCTTGCCGTGATCACTGGTAACTCATCGTGAACGTAGCGAGACCATCCGCCGCACCCGGTGTCACCTGCGATGCGGTCTGGATGTACCGTGCCTTGAACGGGATCGTCACGGCGTCATTGCCGAACTGGCCGACGAACCACTGATTCGGATTGTTGCTCTGGGAAGAATCGGGGCCATAGCTGATCACGCTATCGTCGGTGCCGCGCTGTAACTGGATGCCGATACCCGACGCCTTGGAGTTCGACGACAGGGACAGCACGGCGGACCGATTCGCCCAGTTGCTGCCGTCAGTCAGCGTCATATACATCCGCGTGACCGCGCCCTGCGTGCCGCCCGAACACTGCAGCCGAATCTCGAACGGCTGGCTGTTTGTCGTGGTGCCAACGCCCTTGAACGCGTAGGTCGGAATCCTGCCAAGCGGCACAGCGACGGAAGGCGTCGTCACCTTGCATGCCGGCACCTGTGGCCTGATGGCGAGCGAGCCGTTGATGAAGACGCGTCGAATTGCCTGGTTGCCGTGATCGCGCAGCGTAGTTGCTCCAATTTCGCCAGTCAGTGTCCCCGACGCCGTGATCGGGCCTGTTTTGACCAGTTCCACGTCGAGTCCCGAGGCTGGGGAGAGACTTTCGTTCGCCCCTGTAAAGGTAAAGCTTTGCGGCCACCAGGAGTTATTGGCGATGCCTTTGATACGCACACCCACACCGGATACCGGCGTGGCATAAGTGCTAAAGCGCCCCACGGGCCCTTTCCCCTTATAGTCGGCGACGCCTATAGATTGCCCACCACAGGAGATGTTTCCGCCCGGCCCCGATGCTTTCCCGGCACCCGAGAAGAGAACCGTACCGTCAGGCACGGCAGGATCAAAAGTGGGGGCGTTCCAAGCGGGAAGCATGATTTCCAGATAGTCGACCATACCACCGGGGGTGGCCTCTATCGTACAAGGCCTGCCGGCTGCCTGTGCCGCCGAAAGATGAAGAGACGAAAAGATGGCTGCAGTGAAGCCAAGCATTGCTTTCCGGCAACACACGGCGCTTCTTTGAACAATGGATGTTCTTCGTGGCATTTTGATTTCCGCAGGGTTTCCAGCGTCGGAAGGAAAAGCCCAGTGTGTCTCTTTCAAAGGACGCTTGACGCTACTGATGAGTGTGTCTCTTTCAAAGGACGCTTGACGCTACTGATGTG
>NZ_JBFTSF010000602.1:0-1272 GCF_056399905.1 Cupriavidus sp. 01L46 | reverse complement strand
GCCCTACCTCATCTGTAGGGTGTTGACCCATGGCAAGCGTGGCCGGCCACCAACAAAATGCAAAGGCCAGGAGGAATCAAGCGCCGCGGCGTGCCGCTGCCATCCCTTTGACGACACGCAACCGGGAGATGCAAATGAAAACGAACGCCTTGACCTTCATCGCCGTGTCCATCGCCTTTGCGCTTGGCCAGGCAGCGCCCGTTTTCGCCCAGCAGGCCACCAGCAAGGACAACGGCAGCTTGCCAACGGACACGTTGGCGATCGTGAATGGCGTGGCGATTCCGCTAGCGCGGCTCGGCGATGCCATGCGCGCGGCGCGTCAGCCGGATACGCCCGAGCTGCGCCGGCTGTTCAAGCAGGAGCTCATTGCCCGCGAGGTCTTACGCCAGGGCGCCGAAAAACAGAACTACGGCTTGAAGCCGTCGGTACAGGAAGCGGTCAATGCCACCAAGGCTGCTGCGGAGACAGAACTCTACTTGCGGGACAACATCCATCCCGAGCCGATCACCGACGCACAAGTCAGCGCGCGCTACAACGAGATCGTTGGCTCGATGGGCAACGAGGAGTACAAGTTGCGGATTCTCTCCGTGGCTGACGATGCTACGGCAGCGAAAGTGCTTGAACGATTGCGTTCAGGTGCGGCCTTCGACGCGCTCGTGCGCGAGTACAGCATTGCTGCGAGCAAGGAAGACGGTGGTGAAATGCCATGGGTCAGTTTCAAGACGCCGGCGGCCGAGGGAAAGACGCAAGGTGTGCCGTTGGCGGTCGCGCAGGCCGTGACGCAACTATCCGCCGGCGGCGTTACGCCCGCGCCGATTGCCGTCGATAACGTTCGCGTGATTGTCAAGCTGGAGGCCAAGCGGGCGACCCAGGTGCCGGCATTCGATCAGATGAAGGGCGCCATTCGCCAGCAGCTGCAAGTGCTCGCGCTAAAGAACGCGAGCGCTGGGTTCATCAATGCCCAGATGCAACGCGCGGCGATTCAGCAGTAGTGACGGCAGGCGCCTCCTGCCGGCTGACGGGAGGCGGGGTTATCAAACGCCCCGAGCGTCATGCGCGCGCACCCGGCGCCTATGGGCTCCTGCTACCGCTCAAGCGCCGGTAGTGCGCCATCACCATCGGCACGTAGCTTTGTGTTTCCGCATACGCCGGGATGTGATAGCCCGCCCGGATCACCGCATTCTCTCCCGCGTTGTACGCCGCCAGTGCCAGCTCAACATCGTCTCTGAACAGATCCAGGAGAAAGCGCAGGTATTTGGCGCCGGCCAACAC
>NZ_JBFTSF010000601.1:0-1292 GCF_056399905.1 Cupriavidus sp. 01L46 | reverse complement strand
CCATCGCCGTGTCGCGAGCGGTTGCGACCAGGATCTCACCCGCATGGAGGATTACCCGGCGCTCCTGCCCGTCATAGCGCACGTCGATGGCCGTATCGGTGTTGAGAACGACGCGGGTACCGTCGGGCAAGTCGATCGCGCGGATTTCGCCTATCCGTGTACTGTGATCCGAGACGGCGGCATGCCAGGTGTCGGACTCGCGCACCGAATAGGCTAGGCGCCCCGCGACGGCCAATCCCAGTACCTGCAAGACCCGGCGTCGTCTAGACCCCGCGACCGCCGGTTTAAGCAGAGCTTGCCTCGCAATCTCGCGGGGCACGCTGTCGAGCTTGCCCTCCATCACCTGCAGGCGATTCCATGCACGCTCGTGGTCGGGATGTGCGGCGCGCCATTGGGCGCAGGCTGCCTTGTCGGCGTCAGTGGCATCCCCGGACCACAGGCGGGCCACCCACTCGGCGGCCCGTCGGATGATGATGGGATCGACGGGGGCTTGGGCGGATTCCCGGCGCACCCTGTCAGCGGGGAAGCTCATACATTGCCTGATAGCAGGCCTGTAGTCCGGCAGCGATGTACTTTTCGACAGACGACACCGAAACGTGGAGACGCTCGGCGATTTCCCGATAGCTCAGTCCGTCCACTTTGCATAGCAGCAAGGCCAGGCGCGCCTTTCCTGGCAGGCCGTGCAGGATAGCGTCGATCTCGATCAGGGCCTCCACCACCACAGCCCGGGTCTCTTCTGACGGCACCTTCACTTCCGGCAGCAGCGCGATGGCATCCAGATAGGCCGCTTCGATCTGGCGGCGGCGGTACAAATCGATGACCAGGCCATTCGCGATCTGGGTCAGGTGCCGGCGCGACTGATCCGCTCGCGGCGTCTTGCCCGAGGCCATGACGCGCACATAGGTGTCGTGCGCAAGATCCGCCGAATCGAAGACGTTGCCCAGTTTCTTGCGCAGCCAGCCCCGCAACCAGCCATGGTGCTCGCTGTATAGGACTTCGATTGGCTGGATCGGGGTTTCGGGCGCTGACATGGTTCGAACGATCTGGCGTCAAGCCTTTGAGAATTAAATGCGAATAATTCTCAATTATACCGAATTTATGACGAGATAGGTTTGAATCTACCCGATCGCTATTTCGATCGCACAAACCGCAGCCGCAAAAGCAAAACCCCCCAGTACTTTCGTACTGGGGGGTTTCAAGGGAGAGCCTGGCGATTACCTACTTTCACACGGGTATCCGCACTATCATCGGCGTGGAGTCGTTTCACGGTCCTGTTCGGGATGGGAAGGGGT
>NZ_JBFTSF010000600.1:0-1314 GCF_056399905.1 Cupriavidus sp. 01L46 | reverse complement strand
GTCCCGGCCGCTCTTTTCGTCGAATCCCGAGGGGGTGTCGCCCCATCCGGCGCGCCTTTTTTGCCTACTTTTTTGGCAAGACAAAAAAGTAGGTCGCCGCCCCGCAGGGGTGGTGAAACTGCAGTTGAAGTTGCAGTTGAAGTTGCCCTTGCCGTTAGACCTTTGACCTACCCCAACACGCCCCAACACCACCCCAACGCAAAACCAACCCCAAGCAAAGAACCACTTACCCCAAAACCGGCTCCAATAAGCCACCCCCCCGATTAACGCCGTCTCCCCATCATGCCTATCTTCCCCTCCCTCCCCGAATGGCTAACCCATCTCGAATCCGCCCACCCGGTGGGCATCGACATGGGGCTGGCGCGCATCACCCGCGTCAAGGAGGCCCTGGGGCTGCGCATCGATGCGGTGGTGTTCACCGTCGGCGGCACCAACGGCAAGGGGTCCACCTGCGCCATGCTGGAGCGCATCCTGCTTGAGGCGGGCTACAAGGTGGGTTGCCATACGTCGCCGCACCTGATGGCGTTCAACGAGCGTGCGCGCATCAATGGCGAGTTCGCCACAGACGCGCAGTTGTTGCCGCATTTCGAGGCGGTGGAGCGGGCGCGCACGAGCTTTGCGGATCCGGTGAGCCTGACGTATTTCGAGTTCACCACGCTGGCCATCATCCATGCTTTTGCCGCGGCGGGCTTGGATGCCATGATCCTGGAGGTGGGGCTGGGCGGCCGGCTGGATGCGGTGAACGTGATCGATACCGATTGCGCCATCGTGACCAGCGTGGACATCGACCACACAAGTTACCTGGGCGATACGCKCGAGAAGATCGGCTACGAGAAGGCGGGGATCTTCCGTCCCGGYGTGCCGGCCATCGTGGGGGATCCGGTGCCGCCGCAGTCGGTGATCGATCATGCCGAGGCGATCGGCGCGGATCTCTGGCTGGTGGGCCGGGATTTCCATCAGCAGGCTTCCAAGGGGCAGGAGCGTCAACAGTGGGATTGGAGCAGCCGCGAGCGCAAGCTCAACGGGCTGGGCTATCCCGCGCTGCGCGGCGCCAACCAGTTGCTCAATGCTTCGGCCGCGCTGGCTGCGCTACAGGCGATGCGCCCGCGGCTGCCGGTGAGTGCGCAGGAAGTGCGCAACGGGCTCGCCTTCGTGGAGTTGCCGGGGCGTTTCCAAGTGATGCCGGGGCGTCCGGTGGTGATCCTGGATGTGGCGCATAACCCGCATGCGGCGGCCACGCTTGCCCAGAACCTCGACAACATGGGCTTCTTCCGCTACACCTACGCGGTGTTCGGCGCGATGGAGGACAAGGAC
>NZ_JBFTSF010000599.1:0-1315 GCF_056399905.1 Cupriavidus sp. 01L46 | reverse complement strand
AGCTAAGCCAGCTCAAGCCTCACAGCTGGCTCATGCCGCCATCGACGATGATCTCCGTGCCGACGATGAACGCCGATTCGGTGGCCGAGAGATGCAGCACCGTCGCCGCGATTTCCTTCGGGTCGCCAAAGCGGCCGAGCGRGACCTGGCTCTTGATCTGGGCAGCGGTGTTGGCGAGGGTGTCGGCGTCCAGGCCGAGCTTGCCGTAGAGCGGCGTGCTCACCGGGCCCGGGCTGAGCACATTGACGCGTACGCCACGCGGCAGCAGCTCGGCGGAGAGCGTCTTGGCCAGCGAGATGAGGCCGGCCTTGCTGGCCGCGTAGACCGCAGATGACGGCATGCCGATGTGCGCGTTGATGGAGCCGTTGAGCACAATCGACGCGCCTGGATTGAACAGCGGCGCCAGTGCCTGGATCTGGAAGAAGGGGCCCTTCACATTGGTATTGAAGGTCTGGTCCCACATCGATTCCTCGACATCCGACAGCGGTGCGAACCTGGCGATGCCCGCGTTGATGAACACGGCGTCGAGCTTGATGCCTTCATCGGTGAGGCGTTCTGCCAGCGCGCGGGCGGCGTCCACGGTGCCGGCGTCATTCTGGATGGCTAGCGCGTTAGCGCCCAGCGTGGGCTTGGCGGCTTCCAGCGTCGCGGTGTCCCTGCCCGTCACGATGACGCGCGCGCCTTCGGCGGCGAATGCCTGCGCGGTAGCCAGGCCCATGCCACTGTTGCCGCCAGTGACCAGTACGGTTTTGCCTTCGAAGCGATTCATGGTGTTCTCCTGAGAACGTGGTGTGGTGGTGTGAATGGAGTATGGACAGCGCGGGGCAATAAGCCATACGAAAGAGTTGGCAAGCTCGTTCGATAAGATTGGACATCTTTGGCGGCCTGTCGAAAAGCGCTTCCAACCACACGCGGACTCAGGGAAAAGGAAAAAGGGCGCTGCCAAGCAGCGCCCCCAATGTCTTGCTGCGCCGGCAGCCGTGCCGGCAACGCTACGCCTGCGCCTCGCGCTGCCGCGCCACTTCCTGGCTGCGCAGGATAAAGCGCTGGACCTTGCCGCTTGGCGTCTTCGGCAACTCGGGCACGAACTCGATTTCGCGGGGATAGGCGTGGGCCGCGAGGCGATTGCGCACGTGCAGGCGCAGTTCTTCGGCCAGCGCCGGGCTCGCCTTGTATTGCGGGCCGAGCACGACAAAGGCCTTGATCAGTTCGGTGCGTTCCGGGTCGGGCTTGCCGATGACCGCGGTCTCGACCACCGCCGGATGCTCGATCAGCGCGCTCTCTACATCGAACGGGCCGACCCGGTAGCCCGAGG
>NZ_JBFTSF010000598.1:0-1358 GCF_056399905.1 Cupriavidus sp. 01L46 | reverse complement strand
GCTCAGCAGGATGGCGCCCGACATCGCAAAGCAGGACCATGCCGCGATGGTCGTCTTGAGCGAGCTGCGCCGCACCAGCACGGGCAGGAAGAATGCGGTCAGGAACCCGCTCACGCTCAGCAGCGTCAGCGCGATGCCCCGCGGGCCGGAATTCAAGCCGTACACGCTGGCCAGGTAAGGGCCGCTCCACGCGTTGCGGAACGCCGTGCCTGCCGCCATGGCGACGCACATCGGGATCAGGGTCCACAAGGGGACGATGGCCAGCAGCTTCGCGCTTTGCGAGAGCATGGAGCCCAGCGGCACATCGCGCGCCTCGGCATGGCCATCATCCCGCACGAAGCGCCAGACACCGTAGCAGGCCACCACCATGCACAGCGCCGCGGCGGACATCGCCACGCGCCAGCCGAGCAGATGCATGGCCCATCCGAGCGGCGCCGTGGCGCACAGCGCGCCGACCATGCCGGTGGCATTGGACTGGCTGACGACCCGCGTGTAGTTTTTCTCGGAAAGTTGCTCGGAAGCAAAATGCAGCAGCCCCATGAAGACCGGCGCGCAAGCCAGCCCCAGCCCAGCCTGCGCCAGCATGGCAACGGTACCGTTCGGCGCCAGTGAGAACACCACGGCGGACACCGCGCCAATGGCCAGCAGCAGGGACGTCGGCTTGCCCACGCCATACCGGTCKAACGCGATCCCCACGGGAATCTGCGCAACCGCGAATGCCAGGAAGAAGGAGGAAGACAAGGTGCCGAAGCCCGCCGCCGACAGGCCGAAGTCGTGCTGGAGCTCCGGCGCCATCACCGCCAGGCAGCTGCGATAGAACTGGCTCAGCGCGAACGCGAAGGTCAGCAGGACGATGCCCCGGCGCGCGCGCCGCGCCAGAGTCGCGGCGTCAGCCACAGAGGTGAGCTCGCGATCATGCGCAGCGCTGGCCGGATTGTTCAACTTGGTGTCTCTTTTCGTAGGAGGGCTGCCTTTTACCAGGCTTGTCCCGCGGCTTGCCGGAGCATTCGGGATGCAGGCCCGGTATTCTACGCCCGCTCCCGCTGGCCTGCTCCGGCCGGCCGCTAGCCCGCGCTATGCCCCGGCGGTAAACAGCGCGAACGAGGCAATGATCGCGATCAGAAGGATGGGGAACGCCCAATACTGCATGGGGATCCAGAACAGCGTATGGCGCTTGCGCAGCTCCACGGACTCCTGCGTGTTGGGATCGACCAGGATGCGGCCCGGACGCGAATTGAGGCGCTTGCCGAGATAGAAGACTGCCGCGGCCGACAGGATCAGCGATAGCACGATGGTCGCCATGTTGGAGAGATTCACCAGCGCGCCCAGCAGGGTCATGACAAGCATGACGGCAAGGG
>NZ_JBFTSF010000597.1:0-1361 GCF_056399905.1 Cupriavidus sp. 01L46 | reverse complement strand
GCGCTACCCGGCGGCCGTGCGGCGGGCGGCCGAGGCCGCGGCGTCGGCCACGCCGGGCCGGCCGCTGGCATAGCCGGGTAGCAACCCGGCCCCACAGGCTTCTGGTGCGTTTCTCCCCGAACTGTGGCAAATTTCCCGCACGGAGAACGGGAGGAGCTTTTGCCATGAACCCAAGCACCAGTGCCGGCCTGTTGCGAGCGCGCGATGGCAGCAAAGCCCGCGTGACCGAAGGCGAGCTGTTCTTCGACCTGATCTACGCCTTTGCCATCACGCAGCTGTCGCACCTGTTGCTTCACCATCCCGGCCCAGGGGGCGCGCTGCAGACGCTGATCCTCTGGTTCGCGGTCTGGCTGGGCTGGCAATACACCTGCTGGGTCACCAACTGGTTCGATCCCGATGCCATGCCGGTGCGGCTGCTGTTGTTCGCGGTGATGGCACTCGGGCTGTTGATGGCCGCCAGCCTGCCGGAGGCCTTTGGCGCGCGCGGCCTGCTGTTTGCGCTGTCCTATGTCTGCATCCAGGTCGGACGCACGGTGGCGGTCCTGCTGATGCTGGGCCGCGGCCATCCGCTGTTTGCCAACTTCCGGCGCATGGGCTGCTGGCTGGCCATCTCCGGCGCGCTGTGGATTGCGGGCGGCATCGCGGCGGGCGAGCTGCGCTTGCTGCTGTGGCTGCTGGCGGTGGCCTGCGAATATGTCTCGCCCATGGCCGGCTTCGCCATGCCGGGGCTGGGACGCTCCAGCTTTGCCGACTGGCGCAGCGCCGATGGCGGGCATATCGCGGAGCGTTGCCAGTTGTTCGTGATCCTGGCGCTGGGCGAATCCGTGCTGGTCACCGGCGGCACGCTGGGCAGCGCCAGCCAGTGGGATATCCCGGTGGTGATCGCGGTGCTGGTCTGCTTTCTGGGCAGCGTGGCGATGTGGTGGGTGTATTTCGATACCAGCGCCGAGGCCGCCAGCCACGCGCTGGAGCACGCGCGCGAGCCGGGCCAGATGGCCGCCTACCTGCATTACGTGCACGTGCTGCTGATCGCCGGCATCATCGTCAGCGCGGCGGCCGACGACCTGGTGATCGCGGAGCCGGACCACCACGTCGGCATGGCGTCCGGCACGCTGCTGCTAGCCGGCCCGGCCATCTACCTGATCGGCAACGCGCTCTATAAGCGGGTGATCTACGGGAACATCCCGCTCTCGCACCTGGTCGGGCTGGGGCTGCTGGCCTTGCTGGTGCCGGTGGCCCCGTTGACCGACCTGCTGATGGCAGGCGGCCTGACCAGCGCTGTGATGTGCGTGGTAGCGGCATGGGAGAGCGTGTCGCGCCGGCGCGGGCGGCGCGCCGGCACAGCGGGGAAATCGGCAGCC
>NZ_JBFTSF010000596.1:0-1361 GCF_056399905.1 Cupriavidus sp. 01L46 | reverse complement strand
GGTCTGGAACGTTCCAAATTTCGCCCCGTTTCCCTTAAGAATAATTGACGTCACAATATTTTCGTATACTGTTAACAGTAGCCTAAATATTCTTCGAGATGATTTATAAACAATTATCGCTAGCACTTAGCCACCTCTCCGTATATTTCAAGAAGACGCCGCGAGTTTGATCTCCTGTCATGCCTAGCTCTGCCTTCAGCTCTACCTCTTTCCGACAAGAGCGAGGCCAATCCGTCGTCTGCCAACAGACGGCAAATAGAGTCGGCCAGCATTTCGTGCTCCTCAAATCGGTAAAGAAGCCCGGTTACCCCGTCTTCAATCATATCCGGCACGCCTCCAACATATGAGGCGATACAAGGTACGCCCAATATTTGGGCTTCACCTATAGAGTTTGGGCTATTTTCAATAGCTGACGGGCAAACGAAGACATGGGAGTTTATATATTCGCCCACCATATCCTTCTCAGAAAGAGGCCCGGTAAATGTTATAATATTATCCAGGCCTTTCTTTTTTATCAGAGAGATAATATAATTCGCATATCCACCTCTTTTCCAGAAAGGCTTATCCAGTAAATTACTACCTCCAATTCGTACTTTTACGCCAGGAAATCTCTTGAGGACAAATGGCATAGCCATGATTAGCTTATGAAGACCCTTTATTGGATAATGAGCCTGACTCAAGAAAATTGAATCCCTCTGGCACTTATCCAGCCCCCAGGTGTTTTCGTAGAATTTGCTTCTTATTGTTTCATCGCAATGATAGTATCTGGAATCAGAGTTTATAGCTAATGCGTGACTACGATCCCATGATGTTCTACCAATAACATGCTTCGCTAGCATCAGGCTTTCTTTCTCGAGCACCCCGCGTGCCCGCATGTTTCGCCTCTGGTCGAAGAGGGTATCTTTTCTTAGGATATCCCGTGGAGTTACATGACGCTTTAATTCGCTGGCCTCGATCGATCCGAAATAGTATCGCTCGTAGACACTCACCAACCCTTGAATCGACACAACCACCTTTTCCCGTCCGAGTGCACGCAGAAATGCAAGACCGTGGGCGCGTTCGGTACCATGGATATGTACAACGTCAGGCAAAAAATTCTCTGCAACGGCCTTCCATTCGGCCTCGATATCTTCGTCGTATATTTTCCGTGACTTTTTTCCAGGGATAAGATAATAGTCGATCCCGTCGCATTCAAATCTCTCCAATGCGTCGCCGTCGTACAGCGCCGCAACCGCAAGCTTCAGCCCCGATGATTCTTGCAAAAGCCCCATAGCTCCGGAGAACATCCATCCTCCGACCACTGGCGTATTTATTCCAATTCGGGCGCACATGGCAGGAAAAAGCACGTTACATATCCACAG
>NZ_JBFTSF010000595.1:0-1362 GCF_056399905.1 Cupriavidus sp. 01L46 | reverse complement strand
CTCAGGGGCGTGGCCACCAAGTACTTGCCGAACTACCTGGCTTGGCAACGGCTGATGAGCTGGAACAAGGAAGGCGTTTCCGCCGACGATGTCATCGCGTCAGCTCTCGGCAAGCAGGTCATCAACGTTTAATCTGAACAGCGCCAATGGAGCGGAGAGAGTAACGCTTTGCGGTCTGCTGCAGACCGAGTCCGGTCTGCGGAGCAGGCTATCATCTTGTCCAGATGAGAAAGTCACAGATAGTCACGACTGGCAAACTCGTAACTTATGCAGATATAAGAAAGTACGGCCCATCAGGTCCAAGCTCCTCTCGGAGAATTTGCCATCCTTGGGATTTGTAGAACTGCAATGCGTTAGCGTTGGCCTTGAGGCATTTGAGCGTCGGTGTGTTAGAGAAATACTTAGTACAGCTCTTCAGGAGCGCTCGACCTACCCCTTGACGTTGGGCCATTGGATGAACAAATAGATTGTGCAAAAAGCTATCAGCTTCCCAGATTGAAGCAAAGCCAAGAATCTCTATTCCTTCGATGGCTACTAGGATTTTCTCACCGCTAGTATGCACATCAAAATCTATCGTTTGGTGTAACTCGACATGATTCCAAAAGAAAGTGGCGTTCCGAGTGATCACATATAAATGTTGTAATGCCTCTCGATCAGCCTCTTTAAATTCACGTATTAAAATACTCATCCTAAATCGATACTAGGGATAAACGTCTGTTCGTGGCCGGATGCGGGCTCGTACATTCTAACCCGCCGGATGGAGCCGCCACCAGCGAGAAGGCAGAGGGCCGCTACGCGCCGACCCGGAAATGCTCCGCCGACTGCCCCGTATTGATGGCCCACTGCAGCCAGGCCGGCATCTCGCCCTGCCCGTCCCATTTCTGCCCTTCGGCGTCGCGGTAGGTGCGCGTTGGCGCGGGTGCCGGAGGCGCCGCCTTCTCGGCGAAGCAGCCGGCCGCCTGCAGGTCGATCAGGGTCAGGCCGTGCCTGGCCATTTGGACACGGATCCAGACCGTGGCTGCGGCGCGCTCAATCTCAAGAGACATAGGTATAACGTTTTGGGAGTCGGAAAGGTCCAACGATTTGGGCCGCACAATCAATCATCATTGCCGGCATTCCACACGGCCTGCGTCGCCGCCATGCGCCGCGCCGCCTCGGTKGTCACGTAGCGCGTTGTGGTGTCGAGCGAGGCGTGGCCCGCATTCTGTTGCACCACCTCGAGCGGCGCCCCGGCCGCCAGCGCATGGGAAATATGTGTATGCCGCAGCCAGTGTGTGCTAGCGGCATCCAGCCGCGCCGCGCGGGTCAGCCAGCCGCAGCGTACCAGCGCAGGCCGTGAAGAATCCCTTGATCTGCTTGGCG
>NZ_JBFTSF010000594.1:0-1380 GCF_056399905.1 Cupriavidus sp. 01L46 | reverse complement strand
GTATCCGAGCGTCGAGATCGATCGATCGCCGGACGAGTTCGGACGCATCCTGCGTGCGACGCGCGATAACGATGTGCCCGGCGTGTTCCAGCCGGACTACGCGACCGAATCGAAGGCATGGTGCCCATCGACCGTGCGGGTGCGGATCCGGAACTACGATCCCGCGAAACTGCAGCAGTTCTGGAACCGCTACCGCCAGGACATCACCTACAACCTGACGCACCGGAACTGCTCAAGTTCAGTGTCGAACGCGCTCGAGGCGGCGATCGACGGCGCGAGCAGTCGCCTGCACGGCGATCGCGTCGGCTGGGGCAGCCTTCTGCGCGTGCTTGTCACCCCGGAACTGTGGGTCGCAGCGCAAATCAGAAAGCGCGCCGTCACGATGGCATGGACGCCGGGCTTGACGCTCGACTATGCGCGCGCGCTCAGCATGCTTGCCGATCCGCGGCCATTCGCCTGGAGGAGAGTCGCGCGCACCGCCATCGATACACTCTTCCAGCAGCGCAAGACATGGCGCGAACAGGATGCTCAAGCAACACGCTCCCGGAGGTGATGCCTGACTGTAGAGCAATGGCACTGGCTGTTTGCTGGCATAGACATTGACGGCATCGACATTGGCGCGGTGCGGCAGCATCCGGCACGGTAAGACTCGATTCTTGTCAGGCCAGATGGGTTTACTAAAATAGCTCATACAGAGGGCATGAGGCACCCGTTCCGTCGAGGATGGGACTCGTCAGCATCGTTAGTTGTGTTGGAGAACACAACAAGATCTGGAGTCATTTATGTACCAGCAAGCACATTCACTGGCGGTAATTTACCCGCTGGAGACGGGCGAGTGGTTGTTCGCAGCAATCACCGGGCATCAAGTTGTTCACTTCGGACCATTTGAGTCCAGAGATGAGGCAGATGAAATTCTCTCGGCAATGTATCCGGATATGCCAGCGGTAGAGTTGCCTGAACAGGCTAGGAAGCTCGACAGCGATGGCGTGACGATCTTAGGGTATGCCGCAGTGCAGCAGGTAGCGTTTCAAGAGGAAACCGGCAGATAGCCGGAGTGGCACAGTCCGCCAGCCACATCCGGGTGGCTTCTTCATTTGTGGCCGAATGGCAATACCTATTTCCATGTGTAACGTAGCCACGTCACTGCGGAACTCACTGTTTTTCTGGATGGTCCCTTCTGTAAAGGAGTAAAGGAGCAATTGCAGGGGCGCGTTGCCCGGGGGATATGTGTCGCGGCCTGCGCGAATACCAGCAGGAGACAGTGATGAAATCAATCCAAAGGATATGCCTTGCTAGTGTTGTCGGCTTGCTTGCCGCTTCGGCGGTTGGTGCTAGTTTGGCGGATGCAGGAACACTAGCAGCAACGGATGGTGCTCTGCC
>NZ_JBFTSF010000593.1:0-1382 GCF_056399905.1 Cupriavidus sp. 01L46 | reverse complement strand
AGACATAAGTGTCATTCTGTCTATAATTACGTCTGACCCAGATTCAGACCTACTCCTAACCACCCACTCAATGGATTCCCTGCCGCTGCCCACCACACCCGCCATGCCGATCGAGCAGCTGCAGCCGCCCGCCGCGCTGTCCGGCGCCGAAGGCACCAACCGGGCTCGTGGCGGAATCCCCCAGATCGCGGCAAAGGACGATGTGGCCGCCGTGAGCGCCTGGCTGGCCCGCTACGCCGATACTCCCGCCACGCTGCAGACCTACCGGCGCGAGGTCGAGCGCTTGCTACTGTGGGCCGTCCTGCAGCACGGCAAGGCACTCTCGTCGCTGACCCACGAGGACCTGCTGCTGTACGAGCGTTTCCTGGCCGATCCGCAACCGGCTGCGCGCTGGGTCATGGCATCGCGCAAGAAGCTGGCGCGCGGCGCGCCCGGGTGGCGGCCCTTTGCCGGCCCGCTTTCCCCGGTCAGCGCACGCCATGCGATGGTCATCCTCAACACGTTGTTTGCCTGGCTGGTCAGCGCCGGCTACCTGGCCGGCAATCCACTCTCGCTGGCACGCACCCGGCGCGGCCAGCCTAAGCCGCGCATCACGCGTTACCTGAGCCACGCCATGTGGCAGGCGGTCAAGGACGCGATCGACGCCATGCCGGGCACGCTCGACAGTGCGACCGAGCGCGACCGCCTGCACGCGGCGCGCTGCCGCTGGCTGCTGACCGTGCTGTATCTKGGCGGCTTGCGGGCGGCGGAGGTGGCCAGCACGCGCATGGGGGCGTTTTTCTGCCGGCGCGACAGCCATGGCCTGGAGCGTTGGTGGCTGGAGGTGACGGGCAAGGGGGATAAGACGCGGCTGGTGCCGGCTACGGACGAAATGATGGTGGAGCTGGCGCGCTATCGCAGCGCCCACGGCCTGCCGCCGATGCCATTGCCCGGCGAGGAGCGCCCCATCGTGCWGCCGATCATYGGCAAGGAAAAACCCTTGTCACGSGGCGCGCTGCACCTGGTGCTSAAGGAGRTCTTCGGGATGGCGGCCGCGCGCCTGCGCGCACGCGGCCCTGAGTGGGAAAGCCGGGCCGCGGTGCTGGCCAGCGCGTCGGCGCACTGGCTCCGCCATACCGCGGGCTCGCACATGACCGACCAGCAGGTGGACCTGCGTTTCGTGAGGGACAATTTCGGGCACGCTTCCATCTCGACCACCAGCGCCTACCTGCACACCGAAGACGATGCGCGGCATGAGGCCACGCAGGAACGCCACCGGATCGGATGGAAGCGCTAGCCCCCATCCTGCTGAGCCCTCTTTTCGTGGTCTAAGGGAAAGTGCTGGCGATTAATTGCATTTTCTGACCGCACCGGACGTGGCCAACTTCGACACGACCAATGCT
>NZ_JBFTSF010000592.1:0-1395 GCF_056399905.1 Cupriavidus sp. 01L46 | reverse complement strand
GGCCATTTACGGGCTGCGACGAAGGTCTCATAGACCGCCGTTGGCTGTTTCGGCCATTCGCGGCAACCCGGGTCTAGTTCCCGTTCCCGCTCTAGTTGCTGTCTACGGGAGCATCCGCTTGCAGGCATCGACAAATTGCTGCCGTGGGTTCGATCAGCCGACGCATGAGCGGTCGAAGTCCGAATCGGCAGAATGGCACCTGCGTCATTATCACTTTGCTGAACTCGGACGCGATCCCATCAAGGCGTCAATAAAGGGGGCCTTCTTCGCAAGGTACTCAGCGATGCCGCCGCGGTTGCTTGCTTCGAGCTCAAATTTCAGATCCTGATACTGCTGCCGAATAACGGGATCGTTCCTGAGAAGATCGCGAAATCGGAGCATTCTTTCAATCTGCCAGTGGCCGCTGACACATACATGCACCTTGTGCGTTCGTACCCCGTCAACATCGCGACGATAGAAATGGTGCCCGGTTGAAAGATCGCTTCCCCGAACGTAACCCAGTGCGCTCATGAAGCGGTCTCGGGCTGGCTCGTTACGATGTTCTGAGACCTCAACCAAGATGTCGATCTCTGGCTTGGCCGCGAGTCCTGGAACAGCGGTGCTTCCKACGTGATAAATACCGACAAGTTCGGCGCCAAGGCCCTTGGCTATGCGTTCTTTCTCGGTGACGAAAAGAGCGGGCCATCTGCTGTCATAGCGGGAGATTTTGCTGGTGAGCTTCATTGTGTTTCCCTTTGTTTCCTTTGTGCGCTATCGGCCAAGAGATGCTAGTCCCAACTCAACAGCTCATATARCATTCTTCCGCCCCGCCCCAAACGCCTCCTCACAACAAACCAGCCAGGCGCGTGCCGCCCGCGACAAATACCCCTCCCGCCAGA
Organism: Cupriavidus sp. 01L46; assembly: GCF_056399905.1. NCBI lineage: Bacteria > Pseudomonadati > Pseudomonadota > Betaproteobacteria > Burkholderiales > Burkholderiaceae > Cupriavidus > Cupriavidus sp. 01L46. Next base: position 517 of record NZ_JBFTSF010000592.1, on the reverse strand, counting down.
CCAGCCCCAGTTCCCACACCAGCTCGGGTGCAACCAGTGGCCGGATCGCTACCCGCTCGGGATCCAGTTGCCCGGCAATTGGCGCAGGCAGGATCGCCACGCCCACATCGGCCGCGACCAGTTCGCCGATAAAGTCCCAATGCCGGCTCTGCCCGGCAATCTGCGGCGCAAAGCCTGTGGCTTCGCAGGCGTCCAGGATCACGCGATACAGCACGAAGTCGTCTTCGTACATGACGAAGGGCAGGGTGGCGAGGTCGGCTAGCCGGACTTTGCCGGCGCGGCGTGGTGCGCGCTCGGCGGGAAATACCGCGACCAGTGCCTGGCGGGTCACGGTGAGGCTGGCCAGGCCTGCCACGGCGGCGGGCGGTACCGTGACGCCGAGGTCGAGCTGGCCTGTGGCCACGCCTTCTTCCAGCGCGCGGCCGCCTTGCTCGCTTAGCCGCAGCTTTACGCCGGGGTACTGGCGGCGATAGGCGCCGATCACCGGGGCGAGGTAGCGGCCGGCCATGGGCGGGAT
>NZ_JBFTSF010000591.1:0-1396 GCF_056399905.1 Cupriavidus sp. 01L46 | reverse complement strand
CAGTACTTCCTGGTGGGCGATGCAGTCTGGAATGCGAAGGCATTGAAGCTTGGCGGCACGAAGTTCTGGGCAGCGCGGTGGTTGGTTGATGGTGATATTGAACAAACACAAGATGCTGTGGAGCAGATTCGCGCGCTGATAGACAGACATCCAGATATTGTCGTGGTGCCGGCGCACGATGGGCACGTACAGACGTCACTGGGATACTTTCCAGCCTGGGTTGAATGAGCATTTGCCCGCCGGCGCTCGCGATCGCACCTTCTTGCCCTGAACCTCGTACGGAGCCTGGATTTCGGGACGCTCGGAAGGAGCAGCTAAGGTGCTACTCCAGCCACCGATGCKCCTCCTGGCGGCTCTGTGCTCTGCATCACGCTCGCTGCCAGAACCAGGCAGCGATCACGTCTGTTCAAGCCCGGACGGGCGCCGAACGTGGTGCGGCGCCCAGATTTACCCCTTACTTAACGCTCATTTACGCAGATCGAAGCGGCCGAGGTTCAACACCTTGACCCAGGGCAGCGACGAAGTCCTTGACGAACTTATCCGCCACGTCCTCGCTTGCGTAGACTTCGCACAGGGCCCAGAGCTGAGCATGTGAGCCGAACACCAGATCAACCCGCGATCCGGTCAACTTGACCTGCCCCGACTTACGGTCACGTCCCTCGAACACATCCCGGGCGAGCGCCTTCCATTCCACGCCCATGTCGAGCAGGTTGCGGAAGAAGTCGTTGGTCAGCGTTTCCGGGCGGTCGGTGAAGACGCCGTGCGCATCTTTCCCTGTATGGGGTAGCTTTGATTTCGGTGCAATTTGCGACGGTTCGCAAGCCCAGCATCAGTGCGGGAATGCCACCGTAAGTTATTGATTAATATAGAATTTCTGTTTTTCCATCGATCAACCGCAAACGGCGTCATTGCGAACTCGATTTCAGCACGCAGCGCTTGTTTTGGGTGCAGTTTGTGACGGCAGTAGTTGTCCGACGTAGCGCTCAACCGGGAAGCGAAAGACGGCCCGGAGATCGATGCCCTCTAGCCGTGTTCGGGCGATTGGCCCGAATGACTCGGGTGGCCATTTTTCGCGGAGCGTTTATTATTTCAAATTATTGAAAACGGATAAATATCGGAGATCCAAAAATAGCTGGATTGCAGATGTTTTCCTATTATAGGAATTCTGGCTTCTCGCTCTAGAGTCGAAAAATGAATATCCGACACTATATATAAATCCAAATCCGCTCAATTCTTGTCAAATGGAGCGGCGCTGTTCAGGTTAAGCGTGGATAGCTGCTAGACTTTGGTCGTTGATATGACGAGAGCAGTCGATGAACGCCCGCCAGTTCAAGAGATTCCTGGAGTCGGTGACCAAGCTCACCGCCGGCCAGTTGGAGCAGGTACGAAGCGCGCT
>NZ_JBFTSF010000590.1:0-1396 GCF_056399905.1 Cupriavidus sp. 01L46 | reverse complement strand
GGTCGAGCCCGAGATCCTTTATGGCCTTGTTCACATAACGGTCGTCAATCCAGGCATCCACGCTGAAGCGCTTGCGTATCAGCTTGAAGCGGTAAGCGTCTTCCATCGAGCGCCGATCGGCCGCGCGCACGTAGTCGTCGAAGCGCGGTGAATGCCGGTGGGCTAGGGGAATGCCATTTAGCTCCTCGTCGTAGATCGCCGCGGGAATGCCGCCCGACGAGGCCCAGAGCTTCAGCACTTCGTCGCGATGCGCTTCCTGCGAGGCATAGCTGGCGGCGCGGACAAGCGCCGTGACCACGCGCTGAGTGAGCCCGGGGTAGGTGCTCGAAAACTTATCCGTCACAAGCACATGGCCGTTGTCACTCGCAACGGGGTTGTCGCGCGTGCTGTAGATGATCCTGGCCTGTCCCTTGGACTCCAGTACCTTGAGATTCAGCGTGCCGAAGATCGCATCGAGATCGCCGGTCTGGAACGCCGCCGGCGAACTGGCGGGTTCCAGGTTGATCACCTTGATGTCGCGCTCGCCCAGGCCGTTCTGTTCAGGGATCCGGTCCACTGCGAGCTGAGTGGCCGTGCCCTTGTGAAAGCCTACGCGCTTGCCGCGCGTGCTGGTCACCATGACCAGCCTCGCCTTGATGCCGACCGAGCGGCCAATCACGGAGGGCAGGTCACCGAGGGTGGTGAAGTCGAGTTGCTCGTTGGTCAGCGCCTCGTTGACCTGTGGGCCTTGTCCCTTGAAGAAGATCCATTGCACCTTGATGTTGTCCTTCTTCAGTGCCTCCTCGATAAAGCCCTTGGTTTGCGCTACCGCCAGCCAGCCCGTGCCGATACGCGGTGGTGTGCCCACGCCCGCGTTGGAAACCCCGAAGCGCACCACGGACGGCAAGGGCTCCGCAAACGCGGTCGCCACCGCGAGCATGAGTGCGAGCGTGGTAAGACGACGAAGAGAAGTGGACAGCCCGAACGCAATCATGTTGTTTGAAGGATGAGGATGGGAAAGGCGGTAGCCGCAAAACGCGTGCCTGCTGGATCTGCCGCAGATATGGCCGCAGCACCGCACTCAGATGCTGCGACAGCGCCGAGCCCAGCGGGCGGGCAATATCGCCGAGATTGATGATCTGGCTCTCAACGGCAAGCTCGCGTTCGAGTCCATCGATCAGGGCCTGCGCGAGTACGAGGGTGCGGGAGGGAAGGTAGGTGCTGCCGGATACGGCGATCACTTTCAGGGCGGAGGTCATGCTCAGAGGTGCGTTGGGAAAAGCGCAACCTTTCGCAAGATGCGTACCCAAGGCTGGCGTCGGCGAACGGCCCGCATTGGCGCGAGGAATTGCGGTGAGGCTGTTTGGGAATCAACAACCAGCTGTGCAGTACTGCTGTGTTTTTAGCAGCGCGGGCG
>NZ_JBFTSF010000589.1:0-1418 GCF_056399905.1 Cupriavidus sp. 01L46 | reverse complement strand
GGTGAAGACCACGCCGATCGGGGCGCGGCGCGACAACGGGCGCACCTTGGGATAGGCCGCGGCGTTCTCGCCGGCAGCCTTGCCTTCGTCGGCAGCTTCGTGCAGCAACGGCAGGACATCGTTGGCGTCGCCGGCGATGAAGATCGGCGCCGCGCCGCATTGCAGGGTGACCGGGTCGAATACCGGCACGCCGCGCCAATCCAATGCCAGGCCGGTGTGCTCAAGCCCGAGGCCGCGCACATTGGGCTGGCGGCCGGTGGCGGCGAGCACGTAGTCAAAGCGCTCCGTCACGGTGTTGCCCGAGAGATCGGTAAAGCGGATCACTGCCTCGTCGCCATCGCGGCCCATCTCGCCAAGCTTGGCATCCGGGTCGAGGTAGAACTCCTCGCGGTAGCTAGCCACGGCATTGGCCTTGATRGCCGGATCGGTCAGCGGGCCCACGCCGCCGCGCAAGCCGAACACGCGCACCTGCACGCCCAGGCGGGACAGTGCCTGGCCCAGTTCCAGCCCGATCACGCCAGGACCGAACACGGCGGCGCGGCGCGGCAGGTCGTCCCAGGCGAAGACGTCGTCGTTGACCACCAGGCGATCGCCGAACACTTTGAACGGCGGCGGAATCACGGGGCTGGAGCCGGTGGCGATCACCACGCGGCTGGCGCGCACGGTGGTGTGCTCGCCAACCTGCAGCACGGTGTTGTCGATGAAGCGGGCATAGCCGCTCACCTTGTCCTCGGCGGGAATGCCGTCCACGCCGCGCACCACGAAGCCGACAAACCGGTCGCGCTCGCGCTTGACGCGCGCCATGACCTCGCGCCCGTCGATGCGGATCTCGCCATCCACATGCACGCCGAAAGGGGCCGTGTGGCGCAGCTCATGCGCCGCCTCGGCCGCGGCGATCAGCAGCTTGGAGGGCATGCAGCCCACGCGGGCGCAGGTGGTGCCATAGGGGCCGCCTTCGATGATGACGGCGCGCTTGCCGGCGGCGCGGGCCGCGCGGTACGCGGCCAGGCCCGCCGTGCCGGCGCCGATCACGGCGACATCGGTCTGGATGGTTTGCACGGTCTTCATGTTTTGCACGTTCTGCGGGGTGGTCATGTCGGCGTTCCTGGTAAAGGCTGTGTCAATCAACGGACCGGATGGCACCGGGTGGCGCTGCAATCGGGTCCGCCGACTGGGGCACGGCCTCCGGCTTTGCCGGCGCCGCGCCCTGCGGCGTTCAAGCGTGTTGCGTGGCTGGCTAAGGTTTAGCGAACCAGGTAGGTCTCAAGCGCGTCGGCGCCGCCGATCAGCTTGCCGTTGATGAAAATCTGCGGCGCGGTCATATCGCCCGACAAGGCGCCCAGCACCTTGCCGCGGATCTTGTGTTCCAGCGGCACGTCGATGTATTCGAAGCCGTGGTCCGACAGCATCTGCTTGGC
>NZ_JBFTSF010000588.1:0-1448 GCF_056399905.1 Cupriavidus sp. 01L46 | reverse complement strand
TTGGTTACTTATATGAACGCGCCCCGGTTTGCCAGGTAAATCATCTCATGATGCTCGGCGAGGATTTGGTTGCAGCCTTATATCCGGCCTCATGCAGGTCAAGCCTGCGGGCCCCTATGGAATTCGCCAAGAGCGGCCCTCGTCTTTTCAGCGTGCTCGAAGCACTTGTAACCGATCAGGGTCTCGTTCTTGCGGTCCAACCTGTCTTGCCATCACTTCACGTCTACCCGCGCAACCTGCTAGTCGAGTTCAATTAACCTGCTTCAATAGCCGCAGCTAGGGCTGCTGTGCCTACGGTTTTGGTAGGCGCAGATGCCCTAGCGCGGAATCCGCCATTTGCCTGGCCCTCTCCGCTTTCTTCAATTCGTGGTCTCTTTCATACGGCTCCTTGCCCCTCAGCACCGCCCAGGCAATTCTCGCCGCCTTGTTCGCCATCGCCACCACCGTCACGTTGGTCGGGCGTCGGCGCGCCAGCTGGTCGCACCAAGTCCCTTTGTCCTTGGCCCGGAACAGGACTGCCCTGGCACCGTGGATCAGCAGCATGCGCAGGTAACGGTCTCCGCGTTTGCTAATCGCCCCCAGTTGCACCTTGCCCCCAGTGCCACGCTGGCGCGGCACCAGCCCCAGGTAGGCCGACAGTTGCCGCCCCGATTCGAAGCCCTGCGCATCGCCAATCGTCGCTAGCATCGCCGTGGCCGTGAGCATGCCAATCCCCGGAATCGCCATCAGTTGCTCGCACGCCGGCTGCGTTTGGGACCAGGCCTTGATCTGTCCTTCCAACTGCTCAATGCCTTTGTCTAGCCGACCGATCAGCTCGAACTGTTCGCGCAACGCCTCGAAGACCCTCGCCGGCACGTCGTCCTCCACTTCGGCCAGCCTCTCGCTCATCTCCGCCAGACCTGCCTGACGCCCCCTCTTGAAGCTCAAGCCAAACTCATAGAGCGCGCCGCGCAAAGCGTTGATCATCATGGTGCGCATCTTGATGTGCTGCTCTCGCATCCGATGCAACACCAGCGTGGCCTGCTGCTCCACTGTCTTCGGCGTCACTGTCGGCATGCCCGGCTGTTGCGCCGCCGTCCAGATCGCGCGCGCATCCGCGGCGTCAGTCTTGTTGGTTTGCACGAACGGGCGGACGTATTTCGCATGCAGCAGTTTCACCTCATAGCCCATCTCGAGGAGCTTGCGGGCCCACCAGTGCCCGCTGCCGCAGGCCTCCAGCGCCACGCGCCCTTTGTGCTGAGCTAGAAACTCGATCAGCTTTTGACGCTGGAATCGCCGGTTGTGAATCTCGCCAGTCTCAGGGTCAACCCAGTACAGCTGGAACACATGCTTTGCAATATCCAGCCCAAATGTCATAGCATTCATTTCGGGTCCCTCCGTTCCTGTAGTGGTGGTGACATCTTCCACTCTGGCACATTGCGATGCCGTTCGGTCTGGAGGCCCCCCCC
>NZ_JBFTSF010000587.1:0-2696 GCF_056399905.1 Cupriavidus sp. 01L46 | reverse complement strand
GCCTCGTCGCACAGCGCCACGTGGCGCGCGTTGGCGTCGGCGTCGGAGTAGACGGCTACCGTGCGGATGCCGAGGCGGCGGCAGGTGGCTGCCACGCGGCAGGCGATTTCGCCGCGATTGGCGATCAGGATCTTGTTGAACATGACTGTTCCTAGTTTTCTGGTTCTGGCGGCGCGGCTGCGGTGGCCACGCGGCGGACGCGCATGATTGGCTGGGGGTGTTGGCTCAGGCAGGACGCCACGACGGCGAGCGCTTCTCCAGGAAGGAGCGCACCCCTTCGCGGCCTTCGTCCGACGCGCGGATCGCGGCAATGCGCTCGGCGGTATCGGCCAGCAGCGCGTCGTCGATGGCGCGGCCGGACACTTCCTGCACCAGCCGCTTGCTCTCGCGCACGGCATTGGGGCTGTTGGCCACCAGCGCGGCGGCGATCTCGCTCACCTTGGCGTCCAGCGTATCGCCCGGCACCACCTCATGCACAAAGCCCAGCCGCAGCGCCTCGGCCGCACCGAAGCGCTCGGCCGTGATGAAGTAGCGGCGCGCCGCCTGCTCGCCCATGGCGCGGATCACGTAGGGGCTGATTGTGGCGGGCAGCAGGCCCAGGCGCGCCTCCGACAGGCAGAAATTCACCGTCTCCGCGGCCACGGCGATGTCGCAGGCGGCAACCAGGCCCACGCCGCCTGCATAGGTGTCGCCGTGGATGCGCGCGATCACCGGTTTGGGGCAGGCCCAGATGGTGTGCAGCATCTGGGCCAGCGTGAGCGCGTCAGACCGGTTCTCGTCGTGCGAGTAGCCGGCCATCTTCTTCATCCAGTTCAGGTCGGCGCCGGCGCAGAAGGCCGGGCCGTTGCCCGCCAGCACGATGGCGCGCACCGTGGGCTCGCTGCCGAGTGCGCGGAACGCACCGGTGAGCTCGGCGATCACGGTTTCGTTGAAGGCGTTGCGCACGTCCGGGCGGTTCAGCGTGACGGTGGCCACGTGCTGCGCGGCCGTGACGGTAAGCGTGGTGAATTCCATGTTGGTGTCCTGTACGGTGYGGTGCGATCTGTTATCCGGGGCGCTGGCCATCACATGCGGAACACGCCGAACTTCATCTCGCCGATGGGCGCGTTGAGGCTCGCCGACAGGCCCAGGCCCAGCACCGTGCGGGTTTGCGCGGGATCGATCACGCCGTCGTCCCACAGCCGCGCGCTGGCGTAGTAGGGGTGGCCCTGGTGCTCGTACTGGTCGCGGATCGGTTGCTTGAACTTGTCCTCGTCTTCCGCGCTCCAGCTGCCGCCCTTGGCCTCGATGCCGTCGCGGCGCACGGTGGCCAGCACCATGAAGCCGGTGATGTTTTGCAGGAACACCAGCGGGATCTTGCGCTGGCAGCACAGTTCGATAAAGTGCGCGCCCTTGAGCGCCGACTCCGAGAACAGGATGCCGTTGTTGGCGATGATGCCCACCGGGTAGCCCCAGATCCGCGCAAAGCCGCACACCAGCGTGGTGCCGTAGCGCGCCTTGAACTCGTCGAAGTCCGAGTCGTCCACGATGCGCGCAATGACCTCGCGCACGTMATAGGGCTTGCGCGTGTCGGTWGGGATCACGCCGTACAGCTCTTCCACCGGATAGCGCGGGGGCAGCGGCTCGTGCAGGCGGATCTGGTCCGGCTTGCGGCGGTTCAGGTGCTGCACGATATTGCGCGCCAGCGACAGCGCATGCGCGTCGTTCTGTGCAAAGTAATCGGCCACGCCCGACAGGCGCGTGTGCACATCGGCGCCGCCCAGGTCTTCGGCAGTGACTTCCTCGCCGGTGGCGGCCTTCACCAGCGGCGGGCCGCCCAGGAAGATGGTGCCCTGGTTCTTGACGATGATCGACTCATCGCTCATGGCCGGCACATACGCGCCGCCGGCCGTGCACGAACCCATCACCACCGCGATCTGCGGAATGCCCTGCTTGGACAGGTTGGCCTGGTTGTAGAAGATGCGGCCRAAGTGGTCGCGGTCCGGGAACACGTCATCCTGGTTGGGCAGGTTGGCGCCGCCCGAGTCCACCAGGTAGATGCAGGGGAGGTTGTTCTGCTCGGCGACCTCCTGCGCACGCAGGTGCTTGCGCACGGTGAGCGGATAGTAGGTGCCGCCCTTGACGGTCGCGTCGTTGCAGACGATCACGCATTCCTGCCCGGCCACGCTGCCGATGCCGGTGATGATGCCGGCGCCCGGCGCGGCATTGTCGTACATGTCGTAAGCCGCGAGCTGCGACAGTTCCAGGAACGGTGTGCCCGGATCCAGCAGTTGCTGCACACGCTCGCGCGGCAGCAGCTTGCCGCGCCCAAKGTGCTTGGCGCGGGCTTCGTCGCCGCCGCCTTCCGCCAGCTTGGCGATCTTTGCCTTGAGATCGACGACCAGCGCTTGCATGGCGTCGGCATTGGCGCGGAAGGATTCCGAGCGCGCATTGAGTTTGGTTTCGAGCGTGGGCATAAGGTGTCGGATCTCGGGTCTTTGTTCTTGTGGCTTGCGCTGTGGCGCGGGGGCGTCGGCTGGATGCTCAGGCCGTTTCGGCGTAGAGCTCGCGCCCGATCAGCATGCGGCGGATTTCCGACGTGCCGGCGCCGATCTCGTACAGCTTGGCGTCGCGCCACAGGCGGCCCACCGGGTACTCGTTGATATAGCCGTTGCCGCCCAGGATCTGCACGGATTCGCCGGCCATCCAGGTCAGGT
>NZ_JBFTSF010000586.1:0-1465 GCF_056399905.1 Cupriavidus sp. 01L46 | reverse complement strand
CATCCGGCGCGCCTTTTTTGCCTACTTTTTTGGCAAGACAAAAAAGTAGGTCGCCGCCCCGCAGGGGTGGTGAAACTGCAGTTGAAGTTGAAGTTGAAGTTGCAGTTGCAGTTGCAGTTGCAGTTGCAGTTGCAGTTGCAGTTGCAGTGGCAGTTGCAGTGGCAGTTGACTGCAGTTGACGTTAAGCAGTCCCCCTTAACGCTGAAGGCCTGAAGGCTCGAACGCTCGAAAGCCCGCCAGGTCAGCCGAGCAATTCGGGAGCCACCACCCCAAGCTGCTCGCAGGCCCGTGCCAGAGCCGCCTCCAGGGCCCCGCTGGCAAGCGTCATCGGCGCACGCAACTCATTGCGCAGCCATCCTTCGCGCGCCAGCATGGCCTTGAGCGGGCCCGGATTGGGCTCGGCGAACAGCAGCTTGATCATCGGCATCAAGGCATGGAAAAGCCGGCGCGCATGCTCGAGCCGCTGCCCCGCCACCGCCTGCGCGAGCGCCACGAACAGCGCCGGATACAAATGAGCCGAAGCGATGATCGCGCCCGTGCCGCCCAGGCACAGCGTGCCCAGCAACTGGTGATCCTCCCCCGCCAGCACGCTCAAGCGAGCGTCGGCAATGACGGCCTGCGTGCCGAGGTAATCGCCGCCGCAATCCTTGATGGCGCGGATATTCGGATGAGCGGCCAGCGCCAGGATGGTTTCCGTCTCCAGCTTCACGCCGGTCCGGTAGGGAATGTCGTACAGCACCAGCGGCGCGGGAGCGCTGTCGGCCAGCGCGCGGAAATAATCCAGCAGGCCGGCCTGCGACGGACGGACGTAATGGGGCGCAGGCGCCAGCAGCCCGGCCAGCGGCCGCTCRGCCAGCCGGCGCACGCGCGCCTGCACCTGCTTCACCTGGCTGCCCGCCACGCCCATCATCACCGGCAAGCTGCCGGCACTGGCCAGCACGGTATCCAGCACGGCCAATTGCTCGGCCTCATCGAGCGCGGCCGCCTCACCGGTGCTGCCGCACACCACGATCCCGGCGATGCCGCTGCCGGCGTAGTGCAACACCAGGCGGGCCAGCTCGGGAAAATCGACCGAGCCGTCGGCAAATGGCGTCACCAATGGCAGCCAGATTCCTGAAAAAACTTGTGGTGCCTGCGAATCCTGCTGGGCTTGTTGGGCTTGTTGGGCTTGTTGGGCTTGTTGGGCTTGCTGGGCTTGCTGGGCTTGAGCTTGATCTGCTGCTTGCATCGAATCACTCCTGTACGACCGGTCAATAAAAACCGTGCAGAAGCGCGCCGGGTGGCAGATGAGCCCGCGTGGGGCAGTGGGAAAGCCTGAACCTTGAAACCTGGCCTCGCCCCTGTACGCTGGTACGCAGGTGCCGCTCCGTCGCTCATCTGACGGAAGCAGCGCCCCGGTCAGATGAGCGGCTGTTTTTTGGCTTTGGCGCGCGCCGGCACMTGCCGCTGCGAGGCAGGGCAAACA
>NZ_JBFTSF010000585.1:0-1477 GCF_056399905.1 Cupriavidus sp. 01L46 | reverse complement strand
CATGTGGGCCGCTCCGTGTTCGAGGAGGTGGGCGAGTTCCACTACGGGCTCGGCCTGTCGCTGGAACACTATCGCGGCGAACGGAAGGTCTCCCACACCGGCAGCTGGGTCGGCTGGGCCAACTCAATGGCGATGCTGCCGGAACGCCGTATCGGCGTCGCGGTGCTGACCAATCGCGCCCCAAGTGCCGTCACCGAACTGTTGACCTGCACCGCGCTCGATCAGCTTTGCGGCCACAAGCCGCTTGACTGGCTCGACCGGTTCCGCACCATGCGCCGCCAGGCGCTAGCGCAGCAGAAGGTCGACCAGCAGGCGCGCAGCGAATTGCGCCGGACCGGCACCACGCCGAGCCATCCGCTCGACGACTATGCGGGCGAGTATGAACACCCGGCTTACGGGCGGATTGGCATCACCAAAGAGAACAACGCTCTGGCATGGTGCTGGCGCGGCATGTCGGGCCAGCTCGAACACCGCCACTACGACGTGTTCACTACGCCCGACAAACCCGCCGAGATCCATCCCGACAACCTCACACTGAGCTTCGGCTATGACCGGGAAGGCAACATCGACCGGATCTGCGCGCCTTTGGAGCCGATGGTGGCGGATATCGTATTTCGCCGCGCGGCAGGCGGCGACGTGCTCGACCCGGCGTTCCGCGCCCTCTGCGCTGGCAGGTTCATGCACGGCATGCAGGAGATCAGCGTCACGCTCGATGCGGCGGGCCAGCTATCGCTGCGCATCGGCAGCCAGCAGAGTTGGCCACTGCGGCCGTTTGACGGGCGGACCTTTGACCTGGAAGGCCTCCAGGGGTATCGGGTCGCGTTTCGCCGCCCCTTGCCCGGCATCGTGGACGCGGTCATCTTCTACCAGCCAGATGGCACCTTCCTGGCACTGCGGCAGGCTGTGTCAGCGTAAATCGCCTCGCGGGCGCAAGCCGGCGCCTTTGTCCATTGCCGCCCGCACCGCATGGCAATGCCGGTAACACCGGCCCGGCGCTGATGACGGCGTCCCCGCTACCTGCTATCCGCCAGCGCCGTCCTGGCAAAATCGATAAAGACGCGCAACTTCTTCGGCATCCCCGTCCGGTTGTAGTAGTAGAGGTAGAGCCCCGTGCGTGGTATCCACGCGTCCAGCACGTTCACCAGTGCGCCGGCCCGCAAATGCGGCTCGGCGTTGCGGTATTGCAGGTAGGCAAAGCCGAACCCGTCCAGGGCGGACTGCAGCAGCAAGCCGTTGTCATTGGTCGCGATGCGCCCGGCCACGGCGATCTGCATGGTTTCACCGGCCTTCTCGAACTCCCAGCGATACAGCGCGCCGGTATCGGCGCTCCTGTAGTTCACGCATCGATGCTTGAGCAGATCTCGCGGGTGCCGTGGCTTTGCCTTGTCTTTCAGGTACGCCGGAGACGCAACCACGCAAAAGCGCATCTGCGTGACGAGCGGCACGATCACCATGTCCTCGTCCAGCACATTGTCGT
>NZ_JBFTSF010000584.1:0-1477 GCF_056399905.1 Cupriavidus sp. 01L46 | reverse complement strand
ACGTTGTCGCGGGGATTGAGTATGTTGCCCGCGGAGAACCGCCTGGCAGTCTCCGGCATCAACTGCATCAGGCCCCGCGCTCCCTTCTTGGACACCGCGTTCGGGTTGTATCCGGATTCGACCACGATCACCGCCGTTATCAGCGCCGGTGGCACCCGGGCATCGCGGCTCGCCTCGGCAATGATCTCGGCATACTGAGCGGAATCCATCGTCGCGGAAGCGGCGGCGGCATTGTCCTTTCTTGCACCCCGCGCTGCCGGCTCGCTAGAGGTGACAACCAGGTGCAGCGCCGGATTGCCCGGTCTGTCTGTCAGGGTGATCGATCCATCGGCACCGACGGCGCCGAATATCTGAGCCTTTGCCACGCGCGGGCAAGCCAGGCCCAGCGCGAAGGACGCAATGAGAAAGCCAGCTCTCAGCAAAGGCGGCAACACGCGAGCACGCATCTGGATATCCCCCAGACTGCATTGTGCGGATGAGCAACGCGATGCGGCATGGGTTGGTTCCCTACTGCTGCGGTGGGACAAACCATCGTATCCCATTGCGCCCCGCCCGAGGGCGGCGCTAGCGATGCGCACTATCCCGAGCCAATGGTAGATGCACCCAAGCGAGCAGGAGTAGATCTCCCCCTTAACGACTGCGCACGGCTGACCTAGAGTTTTCTGTAAGACTGAAGCCGAGCGGAAGGCCGACGGGAGAGCCGCAATGAAGACCCTCTGTGCTGTGATTAGAAGCGCCGTGCTTGCGCTTTGGCTGATCGTCAATTTTGGCTTCCTTCCGCGGACAGAAGCCAATCCGCTTTTTGCCAGGCAAACCGGCCTGAATTGCGCGTCCTGTCACACGATCTATCCTGAGCTGACACCGTTCGGGCGGAAATTCAAGCTTGGCGGATACACGCTGGGTGAACGCGAGAAGGTGCCGCTAGCGCTGATGGCGGTCTTCTCGCGCAACTCCATCAACGACAACACCGACAAATCGACCGGCGATAAGCTCTTCGGCAAGAACAACGAGTTTGTTGCGGAAGCCATCAGCCTGTTCTCCGGCGGGAAGATCACGGACAACGCCGGTGCTTTCATCCAGTGGACCTACAACAACGTCAGCACCACGGATAACCAGACGTTCTCCGGGCACAGTGCGCTCGACAATACGGATCTACGTGTCGTGAAATTGTTTGGGTCGGAAGAAAAGCCAACGATTATCGGCCTGACATTGCACAACAATCCCACCGTTCAGGACGTTTTCAATACGGCACCGGCCTGGAGCTTTCCGTACTGGAGCCCGAGCATCGCGGCCCCGGGCCGTGGCACATCAACGTTCCTGGAGTCTGGTGCCCGGGTTGCGGGGATTGGCGCCTATGCGCACGTGCTGGATTCCCTGTACCTTGAGGCGACCTCATACCAAACGGCAAAAGKAGCACTCTCTGTMTTGCGCGCGGGCACCCCGGATAGTCAAAGGGTTTCACTATCTGGCGCCAATC
>NZ_JBFTSF010000583.1:0-1484 GCF_056399905.1 Cupriavidus sp. 01L46 | reverse complement strand
GCTTGAGAGACGTTCATTTAGAGGCCCTGGGTCTCGCCGAAGAACATCGCCATCGCGCTCTATTTTCCACAGTTCCATATAGGCCTCCGCAAAAACTTCAGCAGACAGCCTTCCAGCCACGAAGGATTCTGCAAATTCTAAAATGGTAATACTCATCGAAATACACCATTTTTAATAAAATTATCGAACTGCGAAGTCCCTGAAGCCTGTAGGCCTCCACCGCCCGCATATTTCGGCGCAACCCATGTCGCCGATCTGCCAACACACTCCAATCAGACGATTGAGCATCGCTCGGCGTAGTCGGAAATTTCTCCACCTCATCATTCGGAGCGCGAGGCACTCTCGCTGATACCTTTGGCCTTCCGTACCGCTTGCAGCCAGTTTTTCCAGGCTGCAGGATCGGCTGGGCCATACCCACCCTCCCATATCTGCCAAGAGAGGGACCCGAGCATTCCCCCGAGTTCATCCGATTATGCGACAACGCCCGATTACTGCAGAATAATGAACACCACCAGACCAGAACCGACGTACATTTCAAAAAATTCCCAGAATCTTAATGTCACTATTGAGCTCCTCCGCCTCACCCGGCGGAATATTTTCAAGCAATTCAGACAAATCATTATTCGAAAATATGTCTGCAATAGCCATACGATGATATGCTTTTGCTCGTTCCGATCCGCGCCCGGCATCAAGAACAAGAGTTAACACCTCAAGCATCAGTCTTTCTATTGGAAGATCAAAAGAATTATCTAATTCATCATAAGCATACCCTACCTCGCTCTCGCCCTCTACCCACGGGTTTTTTGATGAAACTTGGACCTGCAATAGCTGTAATAAAGAGAAAAAATCTGCGCTCTCATCACGCTATAAGAAACACGATCTTCCATCACTGCTCCCTTCTTGATCGGCGGCCCTTTGTGGACTCCAATCCTCCCTTGAATTAGGACGTCCAAAATGAATAGACTGAACGGGCACTCGCCTCCGAATCCGTCAAACGATATAACGAGGGAATTACCTTACAGTTGCTTACTTGAAAATACCGATCGAACATGCGAAACCAACCCCAAAAGATCGGCGTAGGCTATCGGTCCAAACTCCGGATAGTTCAGCGCCATATATTGACCAACCACCATGCCAGYATCGAGAGCGATTTTCCGAGATTCAGATGTTCTCTTTGGATAGATAACCCAGTTTGTTGTTCCCGGAAACATTTCTCGCGAGTGTCCTTCCATGACCCACTCAATCTCTCCGCTGTATGTTTCTACCGCGAATCTAAGTCTATGAATTACTTCCGGATCTTCATTCTCAAATCGAAAGCTAGTATAAGGCGGCATCGCCGACCTATCTTCCATCTTCGGTTGCTGACCTCTAAATTGAATTTCTGGATATCTAGATTCTGTTTTTTGCCAAGCGAGTTGACCGAGTTTTTCAATAAAATCAAGCAACTCTCGCCCTTGCTTTATATCTCCGGATCCCATTACTTC
>NZ_JBFTSF010000582.1:0-1504 GCF_056399905.1 Cupriavidus sp. 01L46 | reverse complement strand
CTTCGGCCACGCCCAGCGACGCCAGCAGGCCAAGGTCGGCCGGCTGCAGGATGCGTCCGKCGGCCAGTGCCGGCTGGCCGATGGCGAGGTCTTCGCCGCGCAGGCGGCGGTTGTCGCCGGCCCGTACCGCCTTGGCGTCAAAGCGAATCMGCTCGCCTTCGACGTCGACGAATTCCTGGGGAATCACSGTGTCGCAGCCGGCCGGCATGATGGCGCCCGTCATGATGCGCGCAGCCTGGCCGCGCGCGACCGCTTGCTCGCAGGCAGCRCCGGCRAAGGCGCTGCCGACCACCGTCAGGGTCACGYYGCCGCCCGCGGCCAACTCGCTGCTGGCGAACGCATAGCCGTCCATGGCGGAGTTGTCGTGCGCGGGCACGTCCAGCCTGGAGATGACGTCTTCGGCCAGCACGCGGTCGAGCGCTGTGCGCAGGGCGACCTGCTCGGTGCCCCTCACGGGCTCGACCACCTCGCCGATGATCTGGTTGGCCTGCGCCACCGGCAACGCACCGGGATCGTAGTCGGACAGGCAGGAAATGACGGATTGTAGTGATGGCATGGACCGTTCCCGGGGCAGCGGCCTGGCTTGGGTTGTCAGCGCGCTTCGAGCGTGCGCAACTCATCCAGGGTATTGATATTGGCGAAGGCGCCGGCGTCTTCGAACAGCACTTCGGCCAAGCGGTGTGAGGCGGCCCAGGTTTCGATCTTGCGGCCGCCGCCGTTGAGGAAAGCCACCAGGCCGTCGAGCGCCGTGACCGGCATCAGGCAAAACACCGGCTGGACCTGCCGGCGGCCATCCGCGTCGATGGTGACCGGGATGGCCATCTCGGCGCCTTGCGCGTCGATCGCGCTCGCCAGGCGCACTGCCAGGTCGGATGGCAGGAAAGGCGAGTCGCAGGGGGCACTCAGCATCCAGCCCGTCTGGCATTGCTCAAGCCCGGCCAGCATGCCAGCCAGGGGCCCGGCGAAGTCCGGCACCGAATCGGTGACCACCGGCACACCGAAKGACTCATACGCGGCCAGGTTGCGGTTGGCGTTGATCAGCACGCCACCGGTCTGCGCGGACAGGCGCATCAGCGTATGCATCGCCATGGGCGAGCCGCGAAACGGCTGCAGGCCCTTGTCGGTGCCGCCCATGCGGCTGCCCCTGCCGCCGGCGAGGATCAGGCCGGTAATGTCTTCGCGAGAAATCATCGGGGGATGGGAGGATTGGGTGATCGGTTGGGCGGGGCGGCTGTCGTCAGCCGCCAATATAGGACATCTCGATCTTGTTCTCGGCACGCGCCTGCCGCACCGCGGGGTCGCTGCGTTGTTCCGAGTAGTGATCGGTGCGCCCTTGCCAGACCGCGGCAATGGCGTTGGAGATTTCCAGGTCGCTATGCTCGCCGCGCAGCAGCGCGCGCAGGTCGTAGCCTTCGGTGGCGAACAGGCACAGGTAGAGCCGGCCTTCGGTCGACAGGCGGATGCGGCTGCAGTCGCCGCAGAAGGCGTGGGTGACGCTGGAGAT
>NZ_JBFTSF010000581.1:0-1505 GCF_056399905.1 Cupriavidus sp. 01L46 | reverse complement strand
CCGCTACCGAGCAGCCTCACCACGAAACCAGCGCCATCCGCAGGATCGTGGCCATTCAAACCGGTAACGGCATGAGGCCACTAGAACCCGGGGCCTGACGACGAAAGCGCCGGGCTGCGCAACCCCGACACGCCAGCCTCCTGCAAGGATCGCTTTCTTTTGGTCACTTTTCTTTACGAGTAAAGAAAAGTGACATCCCACACGTTCCAAAACGGCCAACACGGTACAGCCGCGACAGCAACTAGAAGCGGTAAAACCCCACCCACCAAACGTGTCTCCCCGCGTTAGCGGGGCTACAGTCATGCCCCCCGAAGCCTGCATTCACTCACACCACCACATCCTCCAACGTGACCAGCTGAGCGCCATCCTGCACCTGGTCGCCGATGCCGTAAAGCACCTCCTGCACCACGCCGTCGGCCGGCGCGGTCAGGGTGTGCTCCATTTTCATGGCTTCCATCACGATCAGCGGATCGCCTTTGCCAATGACCGTGCCGGCCTTGACCATCACCGCAATGATGCGGCCCGGCATCGGCGCCACCAGCTTGCCGCCCTCGGCGTCGGCGCTGCCCGCATGGGCTAGCGGGTCGATGACTTCCAGCCGGGTTTGCTGCTTGCCGCTGAACACGTAGAGCGCGTCGCCTTCGATATGGGTGTTGCCCTTGACCGTGCGCTCGCCCAGGTCGAGTGCGTGGCTGCCGGCCAGGCTGGCGGCGCGGAAGGGCAGGGTCTGCTCGCCTACCGTCAGCCATTGCTTGCCGCCATCGCTGCACAGGCTGGCCAGCGTTTCGCCTTCGCCGGTGCGCAGGAGGAACTGGCTGGTGGCGTCGCCGTTCAGGCGCCAGGCGCCGGCGTTTTGCCAGGGTGAATGCGCGTCGGCCGGGTCCACGCGGCGCGCGCGGGTTTGCGCATCCACCAACGCGGCTACGGCCAGCGCGATGACTTCGGTGCCCACTTTCGCGGGCGGCGGGAACAGTGCTGCCTGGTTGCGCTCGATCAGGCCGGTGTCGAGGTCCGCCGTGCGGAACGCCTGCGAGGTCACCAGCCGCTGCAGGAAGGCGATATTGGTCGACAGGCCCACCACGTGGTATTCGGCCAGCGCCTGCGCCATGCGCGCCAGCGCTTCCTCGCGGTCGCGGCCCCACACGATCAGCTTGGCGATCATGGGATCGTAGTACGGGCTGATGGTGTCGCCCTCGCGCACGCCGGAGTCGATGCGCACGCCGGCCGGGCCGTTGCCGTCCTGGCCCAGCGCGAACGTGACCGCTGCCGGTGTGCGCAGGTAGCGCAGCGTGCCGGTGGAGGGCAGGAAGCCCTTGTCGGGGTTCTCGGCGTAGACGCGGGCTTCCAGTGCATGGCCGTGGATTTGAAGCTGATCTTGCCTGAGCGGCAGCGGCTCGCCCGAGGCCACGCGCAGCTGCCACTCCACCAGGTCCTGCCCGGTGATCATCTCGGTGACTGGGTGCTCCACCTGCAGGCGGGTGTTCATCTCGGCGGGTGTTCATCTC
>NZ_JBFTSF010000580.1:0-1516 GCF_056399905.1 Cupriavidus sp. 01L46 | reverse complement strand
CCCCAAAGCAAAAGCGTAGGCTGTGAAACCTTGCGGATTTCGCTCGTCAGATTAGAGTTAAATGACACAAACCACTTGGGATAGGTCGGGTTGGCATTGACAAACGCTTCCTGCCAGTTTTGAGCCCCTAGTTCTCGCGTGTTGAGTCCTCCCGACGTCACGGTCAAAACGAGATGAGTTACCAGTTCGGGTTTCTCGAGCGCCGCACGGATTGCTATCACACCCCCCATCGACTGGGCTATCAGAGCCGTCGGTTGGTCAATGTGAGATACAACCATCCGGACGAGATCATTGAAGTTATTGACATCCGAAGCGGCGGGCTCTTGGCCGAATCCTGGATACCCTAGAATCATCTTCTGGACATCTGTCGTCAGCTGATTCGCGAGAGGCTGCCAGAACGCAGTGTCTCCCGATGCGCCTGGCAAGAAAAGCAGTTTCGATGGAGTAGACAAACGTAGTTTCTCCGAGATTTAGCACGCGAAATGGGCGGCAGCGTCTCAGATTGTCGCAAATCTATGATCACCAAGCCAGCGACCGTTTGTGGCCGAACCCGGAAGATTGTCGCCGGCCAGCGCTCGATCGCGCTGACTCAGCTCCGAACTTCCGTAGTCAACTGCGGATTCAACCGGTCGATGCAACAGGTTGATGGAATCGTTCAGCCGGTGTATCGAAGTTTAGTGTCTTGCGCGGACGTTCATTTAGCCGCCTGGCGATGGCGTTGAGCTTGGCTTGCGAATAGGCCACCAGCCATCTCCGTGCCACGATCCCAAGTCAGCGACTTGCACAATTCCTGCGGCAGCTTGCCAGCGTGCTTGATCAGGGCGTTAGCGACAGCCTCAGAGTTCTTGCTGGCAATCTTCACCAGCATCACGAACCGGGTCTGGCGTTCGACGCGTGTTGCAATCTGGTTGTTGACTCTGCCGAACAGCAGATCTTCTTCCCAAGGACTCAATGCGGCGACTCGCAAATGCCGAGCTGCTGCGCCATCAATACAAGTTCGGCAAAGGTGCGTGCCTTCATCTTGCGCATGGCCTGGCCGCGATGAATYTTCACGGTGACCTCGCTRAKACYWAGCTCGCYGGCGATCTGCTTRTTCAGCAGACCGGTYACCRCCATGCGCATGACCTCGGCCTCACGSGGCGTCAGGCTCTGGTAGTTGGCTCGCAGTTCATCCAGCTTACGCATGCCATGGCGGCGATCCCGATCCTTTTGCAAGGCGGCCGCCACGGCATCGAGCAGGTCCTGCTCGCGGAATGGCTTCGCCAGAAAATCCTCGGCACCGGCCTTCATGGCAGCAACGGTCATGGGGATGTCGCCGTAACCAGTCATGAAAATGATTGGGATCTGGACGTCCATTTGGGACAGCCGGGTCTGTAGGTCCAGGCCACTCTGCCCGCGGAGCCTGACATCGAGCAGAAGGCAAGTGGGCGCGTCCGGGAACGCGAATGCTAGCAGTTCGGCAGCGGATGCAAACAGTGCGACACGCATCCCGACTGATCGGAAGAGGTTCTCCAAC
>NZ_JBFTSF010000579.1:0-1524 GCF_056399905.1 Cupriavidus sp. 01L46 | reverse complement strand
ACCCCATTCTCAAGAACTGGTTTTTATGTGCAGATGGGAAAGATGAAGGTCTGACGCACAATGTTCTTCTGGACCGGAGCAGCCTCCTGCGTGAGATAGCGTCCTGGAAAGACTCGGATTCCGATGTCAATGACATGAGTTTTGTTCTTTGGAATGGTGTGTCCGATCCGCTCAAAGGCGGACTTTCGATCACCTACCACGCAAGAAGTGGTGGTTCGCTRCCAGCGGGCATCGAATTTTCCGAAGCAGGGACATTGATTCGTTGTTTACAAGATCCTCGACAGGGCATTGTCGAATTGATGGCCACGGCTACCGATCTCTGGCCGGAGATTTACTGGGGCGTGGCCGCCCCCAGTGAATACTTGCGCAAGCAGCGGACCTTTCAGGACCGGCAGACAGTCGGTTGGATCGGCTACTGCCCTCATCCATTGCCAACGGCCGACTTCCCGGACCTTGCTGAGCTACGACCCACGCGATCCCAAGGAACCATCATCGTTTCCTGTGCCGACATCATGGACGAGAAGAACGTCCAGCACGTGAAGGTCGTGGGTGAATCCGATATCAAATTGATGGAACTCGGGCTTTTGCCTGCGCGGTCTTGAGTCGGAATGCCTATCCGAACCACAGTACCGCGCTCAGAGCGCCCATAACCATGCCGGCCAGCGGCCCAGCCCATCACTGACCGGACATACGTAAGTCATTGCGCCGGCAGGCGAGTTCATTGAACGTCTGATCCTGAAGATACCGAACTTCCGCTTTGGGTCGCGAACGGCAGTTTGTCGCGGCTTGCTGAATGGCCGTTCCTCGGCCAAGGCAGCCATCAATTGAAGATGGCTTCTTGGGCCCAGAGACCTAGTCACCGATGCGCAAGCATTTGGCGGCATGGTTGTTGGCCCAATCACCGTTGAGCCGACGGGCAGTCTTGAACTCACTGGCATGTGTTGCTCTTCAGTGCTAGTCCGCGGCACTGCCGTCATCTCCGGAAGAATGCGACCCTATGGGGCGTATGCGATGGACCGTCCTACGCAAGCACGGGCCGTCATAGCACGCGAGAGAGTTCTTCGATCACGATATCGCCGTAGTCCGGATCCTTGATGGAGAACTCTCCTACGCCACCCACCGGGTCCAGGTTCAGGAAGACTTCACCCTCGCCGCCCCGTAGAAACATCTTCGTCGCGATCCAATTTCCAGCAGGCGTACTCGAAAACGTGCCGGCTATCTGGTTACCCGCAGGCTTGCCCGGCGATGCGCCGATGGTCACCTGCACGTTGCCATCCGTCCTGCTTAACCCGGTCCCCAGAATTGCCACGCCGAAAGGAAGCAACTTGACTTTATCAGTCATGGGCTTCGGCTCCCTGGCCATTAGTGCCGCAGAGAGCCGCTGGACCAATACGCGGGAGTCAGAGCCTTCCACGCCAGCGATGCTGCCTTTCGAGAAGGAAAACGGCATATTCGTGTCGCGATTGGGTTGTGTCATCTGTATGGAGATCAGGAACTTGGCAGTGGAACCCCACGACTCATGGG
>NZ_JBFTSF010000578.1:0-1542 GCF_056399905.1 Cupriavidus sp. 01L46 | reverse complement strand
GCGATGCGCAGCGAGCCGTCTGCCTTTCATCTCCCGTTATGGGGCGCCTCGTCGTCGGGCGAAAAGAGCGGAAACGAGGAGGCCATGTTTGAGTGTCGCCTTAAGGCGATGCGAGTTTGGCCTCCGGCCGCTCTTTTCGTCCGGCGACGAGGGGGGGGGTCGCCCCATCCGGGTCGCTTCTTTGCCTACTTTCTTGGCGAGCGGCGTGTGTCAAGGTAATTGTCGCCTCAGCCGTTACGCTGCTTGCTTGTAATTCTCTCCGTTTTGCTGCGCTCGCTCCGGGTTCAGGTACACCGCATCCGGGAGTTCCCAGTTGCGGATGCCCGCGGTCCAACGCTGCGGATTCCGGGCGCGCGCCGCTTCATACAGCGCCTTTCTCTGCGCCAACAGTGCAGTGGCTGTGCCCTGATGCCGCTGGTTTGGCGTGACGTACTTCAGACCGCTGTGTCGGTGCTCATCGTTGTACCAACGCACGAAGCGCAGCACCCACTCCCGCGCTTGTTCCAGGCTCTCGAACGGGCGCTCCGGCCACATCGGGCAGTACTTCGCCGTACGGAACAACGCTTCGGCATAGGCGTTGTCGTTGCTCACCCTGGGCCGGCTGTAGGAGGGCACCACGCCCAGGTCATACATCGCTGCCAGCATAGTGGCCCCTTTCATGGCCTTGCCGTTGTCCGAGTGCAGTACCAGCGGACGACCTGCTGTTTGCTCCCGCAAACAGCCGTGCATCAGCAGGCGGCCTGCATCCTCCGCCGTCTGGCCCTCATGCACCTCGTTGGCGACCAGCTTGCGGCTGTAGATGTCCTTCATCATGTACCAGTAGAAGAACTTGCCCTTGACCGTGGTCGGCAGCCAGGTAATGTCCCAACACCACACCTGGTTCGGACCCGTGGCCCGGTGCGTCGTCGGCGGGCGCGTACACGGGGTTTTGCTGCGGCCGCGCCGCCGGCTTTGTCCCGCTGCATGCAGCACCCGGTAGATCGTCGATACCGATCCCACGTAGATCCCCTCATCCGCCAGCTTCGGCACGATCTGGTGCGGCGTCAGGCTCGCGTAACCCGGCCGGTTCGCCGCTCTCAGCACCGCCTGCCGTTCTGCTTCGCTGAACTTGTTGGCCGGTGCCTCGCGACGCGCTTCAGGCCGCCCGTCGGCGGGCGCTTGCCGCCAGCGCTGCAAGGTCCGCTCGGTCACACCGAGCGCCTCGCAGGCCTTCTCCTGCCGCGCCCCGGCGCTTACAGCGTCATCGATCAACTCTATGGCTTCCAAGCGATCCGGGGTGCTGATCAGTCTTCCTCGTCCCGTCCCCAGATCGCTGCGGCTTTTTTTTGCAAGACCAGCAGTGCCGCTGTCTCCGCCAGCGCCGCATTCTTGCGCTTGAGTTCGCGCTCCAGTTCCCGCACTCGCCTGCGCGCCGCTTCGTCTTCCCGCCGCTGCGCCAGCGTTCGCTTGACGGGGGCAGGCGCATTGGCCTGCTCGCACGCCTCACGCCATTGCTGAATCTGCTCCGGCTGGATGCCCTTTGCACGGCAGTACTCCGACAAC
>NZ_JBFTSF010000577.1:0-1552 GCF_056399905.1 Cupriavidus sp. 01L46 | reverse complement strand
GCCTTGGGTAGTGTGTCGACCCGCATACGGTCGCGTTTGCAGGCGGCGCGCGAGCGCTTCCACGCCAACGACAATATCTCGGCGTATGTCGAGCCCGGCGAACTGGACGAGTTGCTCGATGAAGTGCAGTCGCGCATGGAAGAGGTGCTGCGCAGCCTGGTGATCGATATCGACCAGGATCACAACACCCGCGAGACCGCGCGCCGCGTGGCCAAGATGTACCTGAAGGAGATCTTCGCGGGCCGCTACGTCAAGCAACCCAATGTGACCGAATTCCCCAAYGCGGAGCGCATCAACGAGTTGATGATCGTGGGCCCGCTGCGCGTGCGCAGCGCCTGCTCGCATCATCTGTGCCCGATCATCGGCAAGCTGTGGGTGGGGGTGATGCCCAACCAGCATTCCAACCTGATCGGCTTGTCCAAGTACGCGCGCCTGGCCGAATGGATCATGTGCCGCCCGCAGATCCAGGAGGAAGCCGTGACCCAGGTGGCTGACCTGCTGCAGGAGAAGATGAGCCCGGACGGGCTGGCCATCGTCATGGAAGCCGAGCATTTCTGCATGCACTGGCGCGGCGTGCGCGACACCGATGCAAAGATGACCAACAGCGTGATGCGCGGCTCGTTCCTCAAGGACGACAGCCTGCGCCGCGAGTTCCTGACCCTGCTGAACCGGACACGCGACTAAGCCAGCGCCATTCACCGCCTCGCAACCCAGTGGAGACAACATGCTCGTACGCCTGCTCTACGCCAGCCGCGCATGCCAGCCGGCCGATCCCGCGCTGGTAGACGCCATCRTCGCTACCAGTGTGGCGAATAACCCGAAGCACGGCATCACCGGCGTGCTTTGCTACGGCAACGGCATCTTCATGCAGGCGCTCGAAGGCGGCCGCACGGAAGTCTCACGCCTGTACCAGCAAATCGGCCGGGACGTGCGCCACGAGGACGTGGTGCTGCTGCACTACGAGGAAATCCTCGAGCGCGAGTTCGCCGGCTGGGCAATGGGCCTGGTCAATACCGGCAAGGTCAATATGGCCACCATCCTGAAGTATTCCGCCCACGGTGAGCTCGATCCCTACCGCACCAGCGGCCACGCCTCGCAAGCGCTGCTCAAGGAACTGATCGCGGGGGCGTCGATCGTGGGGCGCAGCTCGGAGCGGCATCGCCTCTGAACGCTTTCATTGCGCGGCCCGGCCAGCCCCCGCTATCCACGCTATTCAACAACCCATCATCCATCACCGATCACCCAGGAGAACTCGTGAGCGCACCCTTCAACCCCGGCCCCGCGGCGATGCTGCTGGCCGATGCCTGCCGGCGCGGCGTGCAATTCGCTGACCTGCCCGCCGACGCCAAGCCGGCGACGCTCGGCAGCGGCTATGACGTGCAGGATCGTTTCATCGCAGCGCTCGGCGATCCGGTGTTGGGCTGGAAGCTGGGTGTCGGCAGTGCCAACGCCATGCGGCGCGCAAAACTGGCGCGCCCGCTGGTGGGCCAGGTGGGGGCATCGCGCTGTTATGCCTCGGGCGACACCGTGCCGGTCCCCACGGGTGCGGTGG